>NZ_JBFSVA010000006.1:0-207665 GCF_041467655.1 Vibrio sp. 10N.247.311.49 | reverse complement strand
ATTTAGGTTCTGGCGCCGAGAGGTGTGAGAGTTCAAGTCTCTCCGACCGCACCATCATTAAATAGAACCCAGCTTTTTAGCTGGGTTTTGTTTTATCTGGAATATGCAAATCTGCTAGCCAAGTCACCAAGTATTCTCTTCTATAACCTCACTTTTAATACGATTTTATAAGACAATGTCAGCTCCATTTTCTAATTGAGTATGACTAGCCTATGAAACCCCTCCCCTTAACGATCGGTTGCTACACAGATACACCAAGTAAAAGCCAAGGTGTTTATCAAACTCAGTTAGATCTAGGAACAGGAAAACTATTACCTCTAGAGCTGATCATCAAATGTACTAACCCCTCTTTTATTACTGTAACAAAGACTGGGATCTATACTGCATCGGAAGTGGACCAGCAAAAACAGCCCCAGCTCATTCATATACCTAATGTTGATTCACAGCTAACACACAATACAAGCCTCATCTCGGGAGATCACCCTTGTCACGTCGCGATAGATCCACACAATAAGTTTGCTATCACGTCGCAATACTCATCAGGCACATTCGATATTTTTAGCTTAAGTATCAACGGCAGCATCGATAAACGACTCAAAACAATCCAGATGGTTGGTTCCGGGCCAAACAAAGAGAGACAAACTAGCCCACACGCCCATCAATGCCTGTTCTTACAAAACTCACCACAGTTTGTGACTGTCGATCTCGGCACCGATCGCATCAACTTCTATTGCTTTGATGAAGAGCAAGAAGAGTTCCTTGATGAGCCAATGCAGTCTATTAAGGTGCCCGCCGGCAATGGACCTCGCCATTTAATCTTTAACAAAGCTGAAGACAGAGCCTATGTGGTCTGTGAACTCTCTGAAACGTTGCTGACTTTGGAAAAGGTTTTAGGCATTTGGAATGTAGCGGAAGAGATTGATGCATTGCCTAATATGGAGAAGGGAGAAGCCGCAGCTGCGATTAAGCTATCGCCTGATGAGCAATTCCTTTATGTGTCATGTCGACACCAATCAAGAATCAGTAGCTTCAAAATCGACTCTGAGACTCAAAGGCTGACTTTCATTGATAGCTACGACACTGAAGGCAAATTCCCAAGAGACTTCCATATAACGAACGATGGGAAATGGCTTATCGCCGCCAACCAGCACTCCAACAACATCACCTCATTCAAGCGAGATAATGAAGATGGGTCTTTGGTTTATACAGGGTACTCTTTAGAGATCGATGCACCGGTTTGTGTGACGCAACAGCGATAGTAGTCATCTGATACAAAAAAGGAGAGCATTCGCTCTCCTTCTTTTCATAAGCAGTCTTAAACGCTCAATTAGAGACCCAAAGCGTATTTCAATACTTGAGCTTTAATCGGGCCTGAATTTTCAGCTAGTTTTAGAGCAGCATTACGTACAAATTTCAGTGGGCCAATGTCGTTGCTGAATGTCTTGTAGAAGAAATCCATGCCACTTTGCATCATTAGATTGTCGCCTCTTCTTATCACTTCATAGCGTCTTGCTACAGACTGGTTCAATTCACCCTTTTCTTTGGTGACATCCAGCAGTACTGATACATCTTTGAAGCCTAAGTTAACACCCTGCCCAGCCAAAGGGTTGATGGTATGCGCAGAGTCTCCGACCAAAATACAGTTATTCTTCGAGTATGATTGAGCATGACGTCGTGTCAGAGGAAAAGAACCCGAATTCAAGACTTTGATATCACCTAACTCTTTAGGAAAGTGAGTAAGTACTTCGTTACGTAGTTTTTCAGGGGCCATTGCTGACAGTTGCTTAATACGCAGTGGAGAATCATACCAAACTAACGAGCCCAGCCCGACTTCTTGACCGTCAGAGGTTAGAGAACACAAAGGCAAAAATGAACGAGGGCCACTTGGTAGAAATTGCTGCCAAGTAATATCTTGCTGAGGTTGTTCTGTTTCTACATTGATAAGCATACAGTGTTGTCGATAATCCCAAGCCGTGATGCCAATTCCAGCTTGTTGGCGAACGGCTGAATTCGCACCATCAGCACCAACCACCCACTTCGCAGACAACTCAGCCCCTGATTGAAGCTTTACGATATTGATTTCACCAAACTCAATCACATCGAGCTTTTCTGGGCATAACAGTTCGAGATTGTCGTAGGCATCAAATTGAGACCATAAACCTAATTGAATGAGTCTGTTCTCAACGATATAGCCCAAACGAGGAAGGTCTAGTGAGGCAGCATCAAATCGAGTACGACACTCTGGGTGCTCCCACGTCTCTAAACGTTTATAAGAACACACTCGCATTGCTGCAATACTTTGCCATGCACCAAGATTTTCAAGCAAATCGACCGATGCTTGAGAAATCGCTGACACACGAATGTCCATCGCTTGCGATTCATCAAAAGCTTGTGGGGCAAAACCTTCGATCACCGCAACACTCAGACCTTGCTTTGCAAAACCGATTGCTGTTGCTGCGCCAACCATGCCGCCACCGACTACTACAATATCGTAACTGTTCATATTTCGTACTTATCAGTTTGATTCTTTGACTGTTTTTGATTGTACTTTTTCATAACTAACTTGTAACCAAAAACCTTATTCGAAAAAAGGGTTATCCCTTATGGCATATGGCGTTAACGATAATAAAAACCACCACATAAGAGATTTGTTCAGACTACTAGTCAGTCGGTTTTGAAACCAGTACAATACGCCGCTTGCCGCTAGAGCCTGTCATAAAATTGAATACCGAATTATGACAAACGGGGCTAGCGGATGAATAATGGGCGATTTGCTCCCTTAAATTAAACTAACGATCGAGCGAACATATAATGAGTAAGAAACTGCTAATTAAAACTTGGGGCTGTCAGATGAATGAATATGATTCATCAAAAATGGCCGACCTGCTTAACGCTGCAAATGGCTATGAGCTAACTGAAGTACCTGAGGAAGCAGACGTACTACTATTGAATACTTGTTCTATCCGCGAAAAAGCGCAAGAAAAAGTATTCCACCAGCTTGGTCGTTGGAAAACGCTTAAAGATAAAAAAGAAGGTGTGGTGATCGGTGTGGGTGGCTGTGTAGCGACTCAAGAAGGTGATCACATTCGTCAACGTGCACCTTACGTAGACGTTATCTTTGGCCCACAAACATTACACCGTTTGCCAGAGATGATTAAATCATCACTGTCTAACGAAAAGCCAGTAATGGATATCTCTTTCCCAGAGATCGAAAAGTTCGATAACCTGCCAGAGCCAAAAGCTGAAGGCGCGACGGCGTTCGTTTCTATCATGGAAGGTTGTTCTAAATACTGTACTTACTGCGTTGTACCATACACACGTGGCGAAGAAGTTAGCCGTCCAATGGATGATGTACTTTTCGAAGTTGCTCAACTTGCAGAGCAAGGCGTACGTGAAGTTAACCTGCTAGGTCAAAACGTAAACGCATACCGCGGTCCAACACACGAAGGCGATATCTGTTCATTCGCAGAACTGCTTCGTCTTGTTGCTTCTATCGACGGTATCGACCGTATTCGTTTCACAACAAGCCACCCGCTTGAGTTTGGTGACGACATCATTGAAGTTTACAAAGACACACCAGAGCTAGTGAGCTTCCTTCACCTACCAGTACAAAGTGGTAGTGACCGTATTCTTACGATGATGAAGCGCCCACATACGGCTATCGAGTACAAATCTATTATCCGTAAACTGCGTAAAGCTCGCCCTGACATTCAAATCAGCTCTGACTTTATTGTTGGTTTCCCTGGTGAGTCTAAGCAAGACTTCCAAGATACAATGAAGCTAATTAAAGACGTTGATTTCGATATGAGCTTCAGCTTTGTTTTCTCTCCACGTCCAGGTACGCCAGCGGCAGATTACCCATGTGATGTACCAGCACAAGAGAAGAAAGATCGTCTGTACGAACTGCAGCAAACGGTAAACACACAAGCTATGCGTTTCTCTCGTCTAATGTTAGGCACAGAGCAACGTATCCTTGTTGAAGGCCCATCAAGAAAGAACCTAATGGAACTTCGCGGCCGTACAGAAAACAGCCGTGTTGTGAACTTCGAAGGTTCTGCAGACCTAATCGGTCAATTCGTAGATGTGAAGATCACTGAGGTTTACACCAACTCACTACGTGGTGAGCTAGTTCGCACAGAAAAAGACATGGGTCTACGCGTTGTTATGACTCCAGCAGAAATGATGGAAAAAACAAAACGTGAAGACGAGCTAGGTGTAGCGACATTTACGCCATAGGCAATACAACTGTTTGAGCACAAAGCGCAAACACAAAGCTTGAAATTACCTAACTAAGTGACCATCTTAGAAATAGGGATATCACCATCAGAAGCCCGGTCTAAATCGGGCTTTTTGCTCTTTGTTTTATTTAAGAGTGAGTGGCACAAAATGAGAGGCTAATTTGAGCAATAAAATCGTTACCTTAGAGATAAATCTAGAACCAGCAGACAACAAGCGCTTGGCAAGTTTATGCGGACCATTTGACGACAACATCAAGCATCTTGAGCGTCGTCTGGGCGTTGAGATTAATTACCGTAGCAACTTTTTCACCATTGTCGGTAAGCCTCACACTACAGCCGCAGCTTTAGACATCATCAAACACCTCTATGTTGAAACGGCTCCAGTTAAAGGCAACATAATCGATATCGAACCAGAGCAAATACATCTGGCGATCACCGAGTCAGGCATTTTGGAGCAACACGTCGAGTCTGAAATTGACTACGGCAAAGAAGTGACCATTAAGACTAAAAAAGGCGTCATCAAACCTCGAACGCCAAACCAAGCACAGTACCTAATGAACATGGTGACTCATGACATCACCTTTGGTATTGGGCCAGCAGGTACAGGTAAAACCTACTTAGCCGTTGCTGCAGCAGTTGATGCACTTGAACGCCAAGAGATTCGTCGCATTCTATTGACGCGCCCTGCTGTTGAAGCCGGTGAGAAGCTTGGTTTCCTACCGGGTGATTTAAGCCAAAAAGTAGACCCATATTTACGTCCACTTTACGATGCGCTGTTTGAGATGCTTGGCTTTGAGCGAGTTGAGAAGCTGATTGAACGTAACGTAATTGAAGTTGCGCCACTGGCTTACATGCGTGGTCGTACATTGAATGATGCGTTTATCATTCTTGATGAGAGCCAAAACACCACGGTAGAACAGATGAAGATGTTCTTAACCCGTATCGGTTTTAACTCACGCGCTGTGATCACAGGTGATATTACGCAAATCGATTTACCTCGTGGTGCAAAATCAGGCTTACGCCATGCGACTGAAGTGCTCAATGAAGTCGACGACATTAGCTTTAACTTCTTCATGTCTGAAGACGTCGTTCGTCACCCTGTAGTTGCTCGTATCGTCAACGCATACGAGAAGTGGGAAGCAAAAGACCAGAAAGAGCGCAAAGAGTTTGAAAAGCGTAAACGTGAAGAGCGTGAAGCCAAACTTCTTGAGGCTCAGCAGGTAGTTACGACACAATTAGCAACACAAAATAGCTCTGTAATTGCAGAACAAGGTGATAAATAGATGTCTATTGAACTAGACCTGCAATTAGCGGTCGAAAATGAGCAAGGTCTTCCAACTGAGCAAGATATTCAGCTTTGGTTGGACAAGACCATTCCTCAGTTTCAAGAGAACGCTGAGTTGACGGTTCGTATCGTTGATACACAAGAAAGCCACCAGCTCAATCATGAATATCGTGGCAAAGATAAGCCAACTAACGTGTTGTCTTTTCCATTCGAGGCTCCTCCAGGGATCGAGTTAGATCTACTGGGCGACCTCATTATCTGCCGCCAAGTTGTCGAAAAAGAAGCAGAAGAGCAAAGTAAGCCTCTGCTAGCACACTGGGCTCATATGGTTGTACATGGCAGTCTGCATCTGCTAGGTTATGATCATATCGAAGATGATGAAGCTGAAGAGATGGAGTCACTCGAGACAGAAATCATGCAATCTATGGGGTTTGAAGACCCTTACATTCTAGAAAAGTAAATTGATTCTAGTAAAGTAGGTTGCAGAGAAACAATAACTCATCGAACCTGTGATTTTCACAGGAATCTGAGTTGTAACGTGTGCTATCACACTTCTGATAGCGTTATTTTTTGAGAAATCATGAACGAAGGTAACCCCCCCACTTCTGAGGGAAGTAAAAAATCTGAAGGTCCGAGTAGAAAGTCCTTCTTTGAACGCCTAGGCCAACTATTTCAAGGTGAAGTAAAAGATCGCCAAGAGCTCGTAGATGTAATCCGCGACTCAGAAATTAATGACCTAATTGACCACGACACACGCGACATGCTCGAGGGTGTTATGGAAATTTCAGAGATGCGAGTACGCGATATCATGCTGCCTCGCTCTCAAATGGTTACAGTTGAACGCACAGATGATCTAGATACATTGATTGCGCTCATTACTGATGCTCAACACTCTCGCTACCCAGTGATCAGTGAAGATAAAGACCATGTTGAAGGCATTCTATTAGCGAAGGACCTACTTAAGTATTTGGGTTCAGAAAGTGCTCCATTTGATATCGAACAAGTGATTCGCCCTGTCGTGGTTGTTCCTGAAAGTAAGCGAGTTGATCGCCTGCTTAAGGAGTTCCAAGAAGAGCGTTACCACATGTCTATCGTTGTCGATGAGTTTGGTGGAGTTTCTGGCCTGGTAACCATTGAAGATATCCTCGAAGAAATCGTTGGTGAAATTGAAGACGAGTTCGACGATGAAGAAGAGCTAGATATTCGTAAGCTGAGTAAGCATACCTTCTCTGTAAAAGCTTTAACCACTATTGAAGAGTTCAACGATACGTTTAACACTGCCTTTAGTGACGACGAAGTGGATACGGTAGGCGGCATGGTTATGACAGCACTCGGCCACCTGCCGGTTCGTGGCGAAATTGTAGAAATCGAAAACTACCATTTCAAAATAACATCAGCAGATAACCGTCGTGTGATTCAGCTACAGGTAACCATTCCTGACGAACAGCCTCTTCCGACTATCGAAGAATAACAACTTCTCTCTAAAGAGATGACAGAAATTAGATGACTAATACCTTTATTCATCGCCTATTACGGCCGCTTGCGGCCGTTTTTGTTGGCGCTATAACCACCCTTTCATTCGCTCCATACTCTATATGGCCTCTTGCTATTCTCAGCCCAGCTTTGTTGCTGTTACTGATCCACAACCGCTCTCCTAAAAGTGCGCTTTGGATTGGCTACGCATGGGGTTTAGGTCAATTCACCACAGGTATCAGCTGGGTATACGTCAGCATTGATGGTTTTGGCGGCATGCCACTGGCAGCCAACCTATTTTTGATGGCATTGCTTGTTGGCTACCTAGCCGTTTATTCAGGGCTATTTACCTGGGGTTTGAATAAATTCTTCCCTGCCAATAACCTAAGCCGCTTTTTCCTTGCAGCTCCTGCATTCTGGCTAGTCTGTGATTGGCTGCGTGGCTGGGTAATGACGGGCTTCCCTTGGCTTTGGTTAGGCTACAGCCAAATCGATTCGCCATTGGGTTCATTTGCACCGATTGGCGGCGTAGAGCTAGTAACTTTAGCGATCATTGTTTCAGCCTCTGCATTCACTTATGCGATTGTTAACCGGGCTTGGAGCATCGCTCTCATTCCCGCCGTCGTATTTAGTGCAGGCTTTGGTATTCGCAACATCGACTGGGTCACGCCGAACCCTGAAAAAACCACGTCAGTCGTCTTGATACAAGGCAACGTCGATCAAGACAGTAAATGGCTACCGAGTCATCGCTGGCCAACCATGATGAAGTACACCGACCTAAGCAGAGAAAACTGGGGAGCGGATATCATCATCTGGCCTGAAGCGGCTATTCCAGCATTCGAAGTTGAGATCCCATCTTTCCTACGTAACTTGGATAGCGCAGCGAAGATGAACAACAGTTCGATCATTACCGGTGTGCTGAATCAGTCTGAAGATAAGAAATACTACAACAGTGTTCTTTCTCTCGGTGTGAATCCATACGGTGAGTACAGCTACGATCCAGACGAGCGCTACCATAAACACCACCTGTTACCATTTGGTGAGTTTGTGCCGTTTGAAGATATCTTGCGTCCATTAGCACCTTTCTTTAACTTGCCAATGTCATCATTTAGCCGTGGCGACTTTGTTCAACCAAACATAGTGGCAAATGGTCGTCACTTAGCGCCGGCACTGTGTTATGAGATCATCTTTAATGATCAAGTTAGACAGAACGTAACCGACGAGACTGACTTTATTTTAACGCTCTCTAACGATGCGTGGTTTGGTCGTTCGATTGGCCCTCTGCAACATATGGAAATTGCACAGATGCGTGCTCTGGAGCTTGGTAAGCCGGTTATTCGCTCGACCAACAACGGTGTGACGGCAGTTACTGATTACAAAGGCAATATAATCAAGCAAGTGCCTCAGTTTGAAACGGCAGTGTTAAAAGCTGAACTCATTTCAACGGATGGTCAAACGCCTTATCACACAGTAGGTACTTGGCCACTGTATATCTGGGCGATGCTCAGCTTGGTGATTGGTTGGGTAATTAGAAAGCCAAAAAGCTAGATTCGACGAAAAGTGATTTGAGGGTTGACTGATCGGGTCAACCCTTTTTCATTGCTGTGGTTTTGCGTTGATACGCTATGGTTCAGAAGCTTACGGTTTAAGGGCTTTACGACTAAACCCTTTAGAACCACATTTAATGCATGGAATGATATTGGTTGGGTGGTTATATTCGGTTTGGTGACCACACTCGTCACATACTAAGGTTCCCAAGCCAATGACTTCACCCGCTTGATACAAGCCTTGGTGTTCTAAGTCTTGGAACAGTTCAACCCATTCCACCTTAGTACGATCAGTAATATCCAACAGCCCTTGCCAAATAGAGTCCGCAATCATCAAATAGAATGGACCGCTTTTACTCTCTTCATAGCTTTCGGAAAACTCTTTTAAGTCCGACTTCACGTAGGCAGAGATCAATGAAAGCTCATCTTTAGTCATATCATTAGCTGCTTTCGCAAACTTGCCCGACGTTTCGATTTTGTTGTTGAGCTCTTCAGGGCTATGCTTCAGCGTTTCAATCACCTCTTCGACGACTTCTTCATAGAGCGCTTTTTTCTTCGGCATAACAACCTCCTTAAGATAACCAACTTTTACGCGTGCAAACGGATGTGTCGCAATGCACTCCCGCTCACAAACAAATGCAATTCATACTCTTAAGTATAGTTGCCCAGCGAAATTCAGTGAAAATTACGCCATCTACTAGGCAGCAACTGCAAGTATGAAGGGTATAACTATTGTTGTACTAGGCTCCTTTAGGTATTCTATGACGATCTGTAAGATTCTGTTCTAACCGAACTCACAAATTCCAAGATAACCGGATACCATCGATGCAAGAACAATATAACCCGCAAGAGATTGAACAAAAGGTTCAACAACACTGGGATAACAGCGAGACTTTCGTTGTAAGTGAAGACCCAAACAAAGAAAAATTCTACTGTCTTTCTATGTTCCCTTACCCAAGTGGCCGACTGCACATGGGTCACGTGCGTAACTACACCATCGGTGATGTGGTATCTCGTTTCCAACGCCTACAAGGTAAAAACGTAATGCAGCCAATTGGTTGGGATGCATTCGGCCTACCAGCAGAAAACGCAGCGGTTAAAAACAACACAGCGCCTGCACCTTGGACTTACGAAAACATTGAGTACATGAAAAACCAGCTGAAGCTTTTAGGCTTTGGTTACGACTGGAACCGTGAATTCGCAACGTGTACACCTGAGTACTACCGTTGGGAGCAAGAGTTCTTCACTAAGCTTTACGAAAAAGGCCTAGTGTACAAGAAGACGTCTTCTGTGAACTGGTGTCCAAACGACCAAACGGTACTGGCAAACGAGCAAGTAGAAGATGGTTGCTGCTGGCGTTGTGATACTCCAGTAGAACAAAAGAAGATTCCACAGTGGTTTATCAAAATCACTGAGTACGCTCAAGAGCTACTAGATGATCTAGATAACCTTGATGGTTGGCCTGAAATGGTTAAGACCATGCAACGCAACTGGATCGGTCGCTCTGAAGGTGTTGAGCTATCTTTCACTGTTAACGGTGAAGAAGCTCCATTAGAAGTTTACACAACTCGTCCAGATACACTAATGGGTGTTTCTTACGTTGGTATCGCTGCAGGTCACCCTCTTGCAGAGAAAGCATCGAAGAACAACCCTGAGCTTGCTGCATTCGTTGACGAATGTCGCAACACCAAAGTTGCTGAAGCTGAACTGGCAACGATGGAAAAGAAAGGTATGGATACTGGCCTAACGGCTATCCACCCTCTTAACGGCCGTGTTGTTCCTGTTTACGTAGCTAACTTCGTTCTTATGGATTACGGCACAGGTGCGGTAATGGCAGTTCCTGCTCACGATCAACGTGACTACGAATTCGCAACTAAGTACGGCATCGATATCATCCCAGTAATTAAACCTGAAGACGGTTCTGAACTAGACGTATCTGAAGCGGCTTACACAGAGAAAGGTGTACTGTTCGATTCTGGTGAATTCGATGGTCTTGCGTTCCAAGAAGCATTCGATGCAATTGCTGCGAAGCTTGAAGCTGAAGGCAAAGGTAAGAAGACAGTAAACTTCCGTCTACGTGACTGGGGTGTATCTCGTCAACGTTACTGGGGCGCTCCAATCCCAATGGTAACCACTGAAGACGGTGAAGTTCACCCAGTACCAGCAGACCAACTGCCAGTCATTCTTCCTGAAGATGTAGTAATGGATGGCGTAACGAGCCCAATCAAGGCTGACAAGTCTTGGGCTGAAACAACATTCAACGGCGAACCCGCTCTACGTGAGACTGACACGTTCGATACGTTTATGGAGTCTTCTTGGTACTACGCACGTTACTGTTCACCGCAAGCAGACGACATTCTAGATCCAGAGAAAGCAAACTACTGGCTACCAGTTGACCAATACGTTGGTGGTATCGAGCACGCTTGTATGCACCTGCTTTACTCTCGTTTCTTCCATAAACTTCTACGTGATGCTGGCTACGTGACGTCTGATGAACCGTTCAAGCAACTACTATGTCAAGGCATGGTTCTGGCTGACGCGTTCTATCACGAAAACGAAAAAGGCACCAAAGAGTGGATTGCACCGACTGACGTAACGGTTGAACGTGACGGTAAAGGTCGCATCGAAAAAGCAGTCGACGATCAAGGTCGTGAAGTTGAACACTCAGGCATGATCAAAATGTCTAAGTCTAAGAACAACGGTATCGACCCACAAGAGATGGTAGACAAGTACGGCGCTGATACAGTACGTCTATTCATGATGTTTGCATCACCTGCAGACATGACGCTTGAGTGGCAAGAGTCTGGCGTTGAAGGGGCTAACCGCTTCCTTAAACGTGTTTGGAAATTGGTTCACGCTCACTCTTCTAAGGGTGCTGCTGAATCTGTTGATGCTTCTGCGCTATCTGGCGACCAAAAAGCACTTCGTCGTGATATCCATAAAACTATCGCGAAAGTAACGGACGATATTGGCCGTCGCCAAACGTTCAACACGGCAATCGCTGCAATCATGGAACTGATGAACAAGCTGGCGAAAGCACCTCAAGAATCTGCACAAGACCGTGCAATCCTTGACGAAGCGCTAAAAGCGGTAGTACGCATGCTTTACCCAATGACTCCACACATCTCTTACGAAATGTGGATTGCACTTGGTGAATCAAACGTAGACTCAGCAACATGGCCAACTTTCGATGAGAAAGCGCTAGTTGAAGACGAGAAAACTATCGTTGTTATGATCAACGGTAAGCTACGTGCGAAACTAACCGTTGCTGCTGATGCAACAGAAGAGCAAGTTCGTGAGCTTGGTCTAAACGATGAGAACGCTAAGAAGTTCCTAGATGGCTTAACTATCCGTAAAGTTATCTTCGTACCAGGTAAGCTTCTAAACATCGTTGCTAACTAATTTCGTTAGCACAATGCAATTGCTAAAGAATTAACGAACTTAATTCATCAAAAGCAGTCTGTAGACAGGGTAGCTAATTGCCCTGTCTACTTATTTAAGCGCTTTAGACTTGAGCCTAACCACTCAAACGAACTAAAGCCTTTAAATAAGTATTCTACCTTCATGAGAGCCATCAAATAATGCGCCTGATTTCACTATCTTCATTGAAAGTTACTGTTGTTGTTTTAACCGTCAGCCTATTAAGTGCGTGTGGTTTCCACCTACGTGGTGATTACTCCGTACCAGAAGAACTCAACAAGATCTCCGTAACCAGTTACGACCAATACAGTACGTTTACACGTATGATGAAAGGTCAACTGCGTATGAATGATGTAGAAATTGTGCTACCGGCTGAGAATACACCTAACCTGCATATTATTAGTGAGAGCGTAGGTGAGCGAACTCTGTCTCTATACCAAAACACTCGTGCAGCAGAGAAAGAACTGACATTCCGCGCTTCATACCGCGTAACTGTCCCGGATCTAGGCTCAAAGACGTTCTCAACCAGCGTAACCCGTAGTTACCTAGATAACCCGCTAACTGCACTTGCGAAGTCGGTTGAACGAGACATGATCGAAGATGAGATGCGTAAGTTGGCAACAAGCCAAATCCTTCGTCAGATGGCTCGTCTAAAAGCGAACATTGCAGCTGATAGCATGGACCTAGATGCACTAGAGCACGTTCAAGTGAAAGAACTCGAAAAGCAATACAACATCAAGAATGTTGAGATCGTACCAGCTTCAGAAGAACAACCAACACTTAGCGATTCGGCTGAGTAATAGGTTTATTTGATGCGTATTTTTGCTGACCGCTTATCAGAGCAACTTATTAAACAGTTGAGTAATGTTTACCTAATTTTTGGTAACGAACCGCTACTGTTGCAAGAGAGCCGAGAAGCGATTCAAAAGGCTGCAAAACAGCAAGGCTTTGAAGAACGCCACCGCTTTGCGATTGATAGCAGTCTCGACTGGAATCAAGTCTACGACTGCACTCAAGCACTGAGCCTATTCTCTAGCCGTCAGGTCATCGAGCTTGAACTGCCAGAGTCAGGCGTCAATACCGCAATAGCGAAAGAGCTACTCGCAATCTCCGAGCATATCCACAGTGATATCTTGTTAATCTTGGTGGGCACTAAGCTCACCAAAGCTCAAGAAAGCGCTAAGTGGTTTAAGGCTCTTTCGAATCAGGGTCACTGGGTCAGTTGCCTAACGCCAGATGTCAGTCGGTTACCTCAGTTTGTCCAAGCGCGTTGCCGTCAAATCGGTTTAACGCCAGACCCTGAAGCGATTCAAATGCTGGCGCAATGGCATGAGGGTAATCTATTTGCTCTCACCCAAAGCCTAGAAAAACTGGCTCTCCAATACCCAGATGGAAAACTCACGTTAGTACGCTTAGAAGAATCGCTGAGTCGACACAACCATTTTACTCCATTCCATTGGAGTGATGCGTTATTGGCAGGCAAAGGTAACCGAGCACAACGAATCCTGCGTCAGCTAGAAGCTGAAGGTGTCGAACCCGTCATTTTATTACGTAGCATACAACGAGAGCTTGCTCTGCTATTACAAATGCAGCAACAAATGAAACAGATGCCGATTGGTCAGGTCTTCGAAAAACACCGTATCTGGCAATCTAAAAAGCCTCTTTATAACGCCGCGCTAACAAGAGTTTCGATTTCTCAATTACACTCTTTGTTCGCGTTGCTCACTCAAGCTGAATTGATGACAAAAACTCAATATGAGCAGTCGCCTTGGCCACTAATTCATCAGTTAAGCGTAGAGTTTTGTATCCCTTCAGCTTCAATACCATTTCACGCATAAAAGCGTGGTATATTCTAGGGTCGACAGCCCCTAAAAAGCTAAATTCAGATTAAAGGAACACCCCGTGTTACGTGAAGAACTAAAAGATTTTCTTGCAGACAAAGCCGACGATATGAAAGCAGAATCGATTGTGACTATCGATGTAGAAGGCAAATCAAGCGTTACTGATTACATGATTGTTTGTACAGGTACCTCTAAGCGCCATGTTGCTTCTATTGCACAGCATGTTGCTGATGAAATACGTAAAGCAGGTATGCAGCCACTAGGCATGGACGGCCAGCAAGAAGGTGAATGGGTTGTTCTAGATATGGGCACAAGCATGCTTCACGTTATGCAAGAAGAACACCGTGAACTGTACCAACTAGAAAAACTTTGGGGCTAAGCTTTGAAGATCCAGTTAATCGCAGTTGGCACAAAAATGCCAAAGTGGGTTGAAGAAGGCTTTAAAGAATATAAACGCCGCTTCCCTCATGATATGCCATTAGAGCTCATTGAAATTACTGCGGGAAAGCGCGGTAAAAATGCGGATATTGCACGCATTCTTCAAAAAGAAGGCGAAGCGATGTTGGCAGCGGTTCCAAAAGGCAACCGCATTGTCACGCTTGATATCCCAGGTAAAAAGTGGGACACACCACAACTGGCAGAGCAATTGGAAAGTTGGAAGTTGGATGGACGCGACGTTTCTATCCTTATCGGCGGGCCTGAAGGATTAGCACCTGCATGTAAAGCGGCTGCAGACCAAAGTTGGTCTCTGTCTGCGCTTACTCTCCCTCACCCATTAGTACGCGTTATCATGGCTGAAAGCTTGTATCGAGCTTGGAGCATCACTGCTAACCACCCTTATCATCGAGAATAAGCGTTAATGTTACGTAAACGTAGCCAAATCCGTGATTACAAAGCAGAAGCACGACTATTTACTAATCGTGCTTTTGTTGCGTTTGCGGGGATCATAGTCATGATATCGATGTTGGTTGTTAATCTGTACAACATTCAGGTCAATCAATATCAAGACTATAAAACCCGCTCTAACGATAACCGTATCAAGGTCGTTCCAATCGCCCCCAACCGTGGTTTGATTTATGATCGTAATGGTGTGCTTCTTGCCGAAAATCGCCCGGTTTTCAACCTAGAAATCACACCAGAAAAAATCAAAGATATGGATGACACGCTCGTCCGTCTACAAGAATTAATCGAGATCCCGCCAGAGCGCATTGAACTATTTGATCGTGATCGTCGCAATTCACGACGCTTCAAGTCAGTACCTATTCTGAATCAGCTTACCGAAGAACAAGTTGCGATCTTCTCTGTAAATCAACATAAGTTCCCAGGCGTTGAAGTTACAGGTACGCTAAAACGTTTCTACCCTTATGGTGATGTGTTAACTCACGTGATTGGCTACGTATCGCGCATCAATGACCGTGATATGCAGCGCCTGGTTCGCGAAGAGAAAGACGCCAATTACCAAGCCACTCGCGACATCGGTAAACTTGGTATTGAGCGCTACTACGAAGACATGCTTCACGGTACCGCTGGCTATCAAGAAGTCGAAGTTAACAGCCGTGGACGAGTGATCCGTACTCTAAAATTTGTACCGTCGGTTCCGGGTAAAGATATCGTGCTCAACTTGGATATCAAGCTACAACTATACGTACATAAGTTACTGGATGGCCGCCGTGGCTCAGCTATCGTTCTCGACCCGAAAGAAAATGGCGTGTTAGCCATGGTATCTAGCCCAAGCTACGACCCAAATGCATTCGTACATGGTATTTCGTCTAAAGGTTATAACGCCCTGCTTCAAGACAAAGACCGCCCTTTGGTTAACCGTGCAACGCTAGGTATTTACCCACCAGCATCGACGATCAAGCCATTCATTGCTGTTGCGGCTCTGCAAGAAGGTGTGATTACACCTAATACAACGCGTAATGACCCAGGTTATTGGAAGATCCCTAATTCAAAAACAAGACCATTCCGTGACTGGTTGCGTTGGGGACACGGGGTCGTTGATATAGAGAAAGCGATTGAAGAGTCAGTGGATACTTTCTTTTACCAAATTGCTTATGATCTCGGCATTGATCGCATATCCAAATGGATGATGATGTTCGGCTTTGGTGATTATACTGGCATCGATATTTATGAAGAAAGCAAAGCCAATATGCCAACTCGTGATTGGAAGATGGCAAGACACCGTGTGCCTTGGTACCAAGGTGACACCATCCCAGTTGGTATTGGCCAAGGCTACTGGACTGCAACACCCATGCAGATTGCAAAAGCCACATCAGTTTTGGTCAATGAAGGTGAAGTAACCGCACCTCACCTACTTCGTTCAACCATTGATAACGGTCGTCCATTCGATGAACAAATCATGTCGGACATTGAAACTTACCCACCGCTAACCGGGGTTAAGAAGAAGTATTGGGATATCGCTCAGGAAGGTATGAGGCTGGCTAACCACGGTAAGAAAGGTACGGCAAGACGTTCATTCCAGAAGATGTCTTACCAAACCGCTGGTAAATCGGGTACCGCGCAGGTATTCGGCTTAAAAGAAGATGAAGAGTACAACGCGGACGAAATCGCAGAGCACTTACGCGATCACGCCCTCTTTACGGGTTACGCGCCTTTTGAAGATCCTGAAGCCGTCGTGACTATCGTTCTAGAGAACGCAGGTGGCGGTTCTTCTAACGGCGGCCCAGTAGTAAGAAGGATTTTAGACCATATTATCCTTGCAGAAGATTATCAAAGTGAGCCAATTAAATAATGAAACTTGATCCTTCAACTGGACGAAATAGAGCCCTATTCGAAAGGCTGCATATCGACCTGCCGCTTTTGCTTGGCATTCTGGTTTTAATGGGCTTTGCCCTGCTGATCATGTACAGCGCAAGCGGACAAAGCCTTGCGATGATGGACCGCCAGGCGATGCGCATGGCTCTGTCTTTAGGTGTGATGATCTTCCTAGCGCAAATCTCACCTCGTACTTATGAAACCTTGGCACCACTGCTATTTGTAGGTGGTGTCATCTTGCTATTGGGCGTGTTGTTCTTTGGTGAAGCCTCTAAAGGCGCCCAGCGTTGGTTAAACTTCGGCTTTGTTCGATTCCAACCGTCAGAGCTATTAAAGCTCGCGGTGCCTTTGATGCTGGCACGATTTATCGGTAAGCGCTCACTTCCACCAACATTCCAAACATTAGCGATCTCGCTAGTGATGGTGTTTGTACCGACGATTCTAATCGCAAAGCAGCCTGACCTAGGTACATCTATCCTTATCGCCGCATCTGGTATCTTCGTGATATTCCTGGCTGGTATCAGTTGGAAAATCATTGCTAGCGCGGCAATCGCATTAGGGGCATTTATCCCAATCCTATGGTTCTTCTTGATGCGTGAATATCAAAAAGTGCGTGTTAGAACCCTTTTTGATCCTGAATCAGATCCATTAGGTGCGGGTTACCACATCATTCAAAGTAAGATTGCGATAGGTTCGGGTGGTATATCAGGAAAAGGTTGGTTGCAAGGCACTCAATCTCAACTAGAGTTCATCCCAGAGCGTCATACTGACTTCATTTTTGCGGTCATCGCCGAAGAATGGGGCATGATCGGTATCTTGTTCTTGCTTGCGATCTACCTGTTTATTATTGGACGTGGCTTAGTGCTTGCGAGCCAAGCTCAAACCGCATTCGGTCGAATGATGGGCGGAAGTATTGTACTGAGCTTCTTCGTTTATATTTTTGTAAACATTGGCATGGTAAGTGGCATTCTACCTGTAGTTGGTGTTCCTCTTCCTCTAGTCAGTTATGGCGGTACTTCAATGGTTACCCTTATGGCTGGTTTTGGTATTTTAATGTCGATACATACACACAGAAAAGCATTCTCAAAGGCGACCTAATCGATGTCTATTACAACGTTTCAAAAAAAAGCATCCTTGGTTGAAGAGCTGCCAATCAAAAAAATAGTCTCTATCTTGGGGCTAGCGATTTTAATCAATGGTTGTTCTTCAAAGCAGCCAACAGGCCGCTACGATATTGATTCAGATATTGCACCAGACGCACCGATTTCGGTAGAGCATTTAGAAGATGCTCACCCTCAGTATGAACCTTATAGTTTAGGTGGTAATACGGATTACACTCTGCGTGGCGAAGACTACAAGATCGTAAAAAAGACCGAAGGGTTTACTGAGAAAGGCAAGGCCTCTTGGTACGGTAAGAAATTTCATGGTCACTTAACGTCTAACGGCGAGATCTACGACATGTATTCGATGTCAGCAGCTCACAAAACATTGCCAATTCCAAGCTATGTAAAAGTGACGAATACCGACAATAACAAAACCACTATTGTTCGTATCAATGACCGTGGCCCATTCCATGAAGGCCGAATCATTGACCTTAGTTATGCGGCAGCTTATAAGCTCGATGTGTTGAGAACCGGCACGGCAAATGTTGAGATTGAAGTCATTACTGTGGCTATGCCAACCGACGCAAATAAAAAGGCTGCTTTACCGCAATTTATTATTCAAGTCGCAACATCTCCACATGAAGATAGAACAGAGAAGTTAGCGAAAGATCTAGCCGAAAAGCTAGAAGTAGCAACGTTCTTGCAGCCAAATGATGACAACTACCGTCTGATGATTGGGCCATTTCATGACTATGCTCTGACTCAAGAGAAATTAGAACAAGTTAAGCTAATGGGTTACCCGTCAGCTTATATAAAAAAACACACCCTAACTCGCTAATTAATCTAACAGTTACTTCTGGTAATCAGCGCTCTGGTGTGACAGAGTGATTCTGTTAATATATGAATAGTTCACCAAATAATTGCATTCAAAATGATTAAATCTAATAAACTTGTTAAATCGATTTTTGCTACTTCTGTTGCTCTTTCTGCAACGATAGCTACATCGTCATTCGCCGCTCCTATTGTTGTTCCTGATGCACCTCAAATCGCCGCTAAAGGTTTTGTTCTGATGGATTACCATTCAGGCAAAGTACTAGCAGAGAAAGAGATGAATACTCAACTTTCTCCAGCAAGTTTAACCAAGATGATGACGAGCTACGTAATTGGCCAAGAGCTAGAACGTGGCAACATCAACTTAAACGACGATGTTGTAATCAGTGAAAATGCTTGGGCTAAAAACTTCCCAGATTCATCTAAGATGTTCGTTGAAGTAGGTACAACGGTTAAAGTTGAAGAACTGAACCGCGGTATCATTGTTCAGTCAGGTAACGATGCTTGTGTTGCTATGGCTGAACACATCGCTGGCTCTGAAGATGCATTCGTTGACCTAATGAACGCTTGGGCAAGCTCTATCGGCATGAAAGACACGCACTTTGCTAACGTGCACGGTCTAGACAACCCGAACCTATACTCAACGCCTTACGATATGGCGCTACTTGGTCAGGCGCTGATTCGCGACGTACCAGACGAGTACCGTATCTACTCACAGAAGAAATTCACATACAACGGCATCACCCAATACAACCGTAACGGTCTGTTATGGGATAAGAGCATGAACGTTGATGGCATCAAAACAGGCCACACAAGCAACGCAGGTTACAGCCTAGTAAGCTCAGCGACAGAAGGCAAAATGCGCCTAGTTGCTGTAGTTATGGGCACCAAGAATGCGAATGCTCGTAAAACAGAAAGCAAAAAACTGCTTAGCTACGGCTTCCGCTTCTTTGAAACAGTGGCACCACACACAGCCGGTGAAACTTTCGTAGAAGAGAAGATCTGGATGGGTAGCAAGGACACAGTTGCGCTAGGTGTCGACGAAGATACTTTCGTGACGCTACCTCGTGGTCAAGCTAAGAACCTGAAGGCAAGCTTCGTTCTTGAGAAAGAGCTAGAAGCGCCAATCAGCAAAGGCGATGTAGTTGGTAAACTATTCTACCAAGTAGACGGTGAAGACGTTGCTGAATACCCCCTACTAGCACTTGAAGATGTAGACCAAGGCAGCCTATTCAGCCGTCTATGGGACTACCTAGTTCTTCTATTCAAGGGTTTATTCTAAACAAGCCAAAGGTTTGTTCTAGGTAAAACCTAAGCTTGTTATATAGCTAACCTAATGAGTAAGTTCATGATTTGCTCATTAGTGAACCAAAAGCCGCCATGTGCGGCTTTTGTTGATCTTGAGTTCGGTGATATTTACACGTAATATTCCGCCTTATTACTCGTGTCTGTTGACCGAACACGCTTTTTATCGACATTTCGCCAATTTGCGAGCGTCTAGCCTTTTGGAGCTAATCATGAACATCAATTCTGATGCAAAACTAAAAGACCTCTTAGAGTTCCCTTGTTCATTCACTTACAAAGTAATGGGCCACGCTAAGCCAGAACTGACTGAGCTAGTACTAGAAGTGATCCAGCGTCATGCTCCTGGTGACTACAGCCCAACGCTAAAACCGAGTGCGAAAGGTAACTACCACTCTGTTTCTATCAATATTACTGCGACTTCAATTGAACAAGTAGAAACTCTTTATAAAGAACTGGGCGAGATCGAAATCGTTCGTATGGTTCTGTAATCTCCGATTGCACATGAAAAACAGCGGCTTATTGCCGCTGTTTTTGTTTAAAGCACCCTATCTAGCTCAAATTCATTCAACTTAATTTTCAATAAATACAAAGAAAGTTGAAAAACCTTGCAGTCCGTCTGTAGTTAGAATCATGTTTCGCGTTTATAATGCGTTCACTTTATTAATCCTTGAGGGAGTGCAGCTTTGCAAAATAAGCTAATCGTAAAAAAATTAGGCCGTCAGGATTACGAACCTGTATGGAAAGCCATGCATAAGTTCACAGACGAACGCACGGAAGAAGACGTAGACCAAGTTTGGTTGGTTGAACACAACCCTGTCTTCACTCAAGGACAAGCAGGTAAAGCCGAGCATGTATTGAATGCTGGTGATATCCCTGTAATACAAAGCGATCGCGGTGGCCAAGTGACTTATCACGGCCCAGGCCAATTAGTCGCTTACTTTCTGATTAACATTCGCCGCAAGAAGTTCGGAGTGCGTGATTTGGTTACTCATATCGAGAACCTCGTAATCAATACTCTGAAAGCTTACAATATAGATTCAGCTGCCCGACCTGACGCTCCTGGTGTTTATGTCGATGGCAAGAAAATCTGTTCACTCGGATTACGTATTCGACGTGGCTGCTCGTTCCACGGGCTAGCACTCAACGTCGATATGGACCTGTCTCCATTCCTGCGTATTAACCCATGTGGTTACCAAGGTATGGAAATGGCGCAGGTAAGCCAACTCGGTGGACCAAGTGAACTAGAAAACGTTGAGCAACAGTTAATACAAGAGCTCGTAGAGCTACTCGGCTATGACCAAGTAGACATTCAAGCCACCAGTAACATTACAGCAGAAGCATAAAATCATGAGCAAACCAATCCAAATGGAAAAAGGCGTTAAATATCGTGACGCTGACAAAATGGCATTAATTCCCGTAAAGAATATGCCTGC
The DNA here is from genome assembly GCF_041467655.1 of Vibrio sp. 10N.247.311.49. NCBI lineage: Bacteria > Pseudomonadati > Pseudomonadota > Gammaproteobacteria > Vibrionales > Vibrionaceae > Vibrio > Vibrio sp. 10N.247.311.49. Next base: position 186,414 of record NZ_JBFSVA010000006.1, on the reverse strand, counting down.
TGAACAGAAAGAAGTTCTACGTAAGCCTGAATGGATGAAGATTAAACTTCCTTCAGACAGCCATCGTATTCAAGAAATCAAATCAGCAATGCGCAAAAACAACCTGCACTCAGTTTGTGAAGAAGCGTCTTGTCCTAACCTAGCCGAGTGTTTCAACCACGGTACGGCAACGTTTATGATTCTTGGCGCTATCTGTACTCGTCGCTGCCCGTTCTGTGATGTTGCCCATGGTCGCCCTGTTGCTCCTGAAGCTGAAGAGCCGAAGAAACTAGCTAAAACAATTCAAGACATGAAACTGAAGTACGTTGTAATCACTTCAGTTGACCGTGATGACTTGCGTGATGGCGGTGCTCAGCACTTTGCTGACTGTAACCGTGAGATTCGCGAACTCAACCCAAATATTCGTATCGAAACACTGGTTCCAGACTTCCGCGGTCGTATGGACGTTGCGCTTGACCTAATGAAAGACAACCCGCCAGATGTTTTCAACCACAACCTAGAGACAGCGCCACGTCTATACCGTAAAGCGCGTCCAGGTGCGAACTACAAGTGGTCTCTTGATCTACTGAAGAAATTCAAAGAGCAGCACCCTGATATCCCAACAAAATCAGGTGTGATGATGGGTCTTGGCGAGACAAAAGAAGAGATCGTTCAAGTACTGAAAGACCTTCGCGAACATGGTGTGACTATGCTGACACTAGGTCAATACCTAGCACCAAGCCGTCACCACTTACCAGTAGAACGCTACGTGCCGCCTTCTGAGTTCGATGAGCTGAAAGAGATTGCTCTAGAGCTAGGCTTTACTCACGCAGCGTGTGGCCCGTTTGTACGTTCTTCTTACCATGCGGACTTGCAAGCTCAAGGTATGGAAATTAAGTAATCACGATTGCTTAACGAACAATGCAAAGGCGCTGAATATTATGTTCAGCGCCTTTTTTCTATCTTGTTCGTGCCGCTATAGCTTTATATTTCGTGCCACTAAGCTTTATATAAAAACAACAAAGCCACTCTTTATGAGTGGCTTTGTGCTTAATATTTCAAGTTCAGATGAGGTAATTTCAAAAAGCCCAGATAGGGTTCTGCATTAACCGAAAGATGCCCAGATAACCGTTGCTACCAAAATTGGGCACACAAACTTCACATACATTGGCCAAACCTTACCAAACCAACCAAGTTGAAAATCAGGACTGCCTTGTTCAAGCTCTTTCACTTTTGAAGCTCGGCTCCATACCCAACCACCAAACACACAGAACATCAGTGCAGCGACTGGTTGAAGATACTGAGTTGCAATCATCGCTACCATGCCAAACATCGCAGCAAAGTTGTAAACAATCACCACACTAAACAGCGCGATAGCACCACCAATCACCCAGCTTGTTGGCGTTCGTCTAGTATTGAAACGCTCACTCACTAGCGCAACCGGGCCTTCAAGCATCGAAATCGAAGAAGTCAGTGCAGCAATCGTTAGTAGTAAAAAGAACACAATCGCAAAGATCTGTCCAAGCACACCTAAACTATCAAACATCAACGGCAAAACCGTGAATACTAGAGTGTCAGAGCTTAATAGTGAGCCGTCTTCAGCGTAGATTTGAACGCCTTTTTGCATCGCAACAAACATTGCTGGCATCACCACTAATCCAGCAATAAAAGCGACAGCAGTATCCACCAGAGTTACGTTCATCGCCATTTTTGGTAGGTTCTCTTTCTTGCTTAAGTAAGAGCCATAAACCAACATAGAGCAACCGCCAATAGTGAGTGAGAAGAACCCCTGTCCCATTGCCGCCAGAATCAGTTTTCTATCCCACACTTTCTCAAAGTCTGGAATAAGGTAATGTTTTAGGCCTTCCATCGCGCCAGATTGCGTCATGATGTAAACAAACAATAAGCCAAATAAAACAAACAGCGCAGGCATCAAACGAGTCGACCATTTCTCGATGCCTTGCTTAACACCGCCCTGCACAATCAAGATAGTCAGTACATAGAACGCGACGGTACCAAATACGTTGCGCTCAACACTGAAGCCCTTAAACCAATCAGCAATCGCTTCTAGGCCGATAAGATCCGCGACCGCACCAATTAGGAAACAGATCAACCAGCCACCAACAATACTGTAAAACGCCAACACTGCGCTTGGTACACTCAGTCCAACCCAACCGATAAACTCACCGACTTTCTTACCCAAAGGGTTTGTCGTCAAAGATCGCATGCTATCAACTGGGTTTGCTTGGCCGTGACGGCCGATAGCCATCTCAACCACCAGCATAGGGAAAGCAACCACGAAGATCATGATCAAATAGACTAAAAGGAAAGCGCCACCACCATTGCTGGCAACTTGAGTCGGGAAACCCCAAATATTACCCAAGCCAACCGCTGCACCAGCCGCTGCTAAAATAAAGCCTAAACGAGAGCTAAAGTGCTCTCTTGAAGAGGAAGGTTGTTGGTCCATATCGCCCGCATTAAGAATCAGTGAACTAGTTGGGAAGTACAGTAATAAAAAGCAATGATAGGCACAACCAATAAATGAACAATTCTCTATTTTTTACAATCAATGCGCTATTTAGAACCACAAAATTAACAAAAGACCAGTCTTATCGTTCAATTAGAAACAACAAAGCGAAATGGAAGGCTTGAGAAGGAAATGGATTAAATAGAGATAAATACTCGCCGTATGGTTCCATTTATACAAACAAAAAGAGCACCAAACGGTGCTCTTGTGATTCATCAGTTAATTCAGATTAGATCGTGAATACTTGATAGTCCTTTAGATTCGGAATGATTTCATGCAGCTCTTGCTCTTGTTCCGCCATCTCATCAAGAGAATCACAGAACTCATTCGCTTCCTCTTTCACTTGTTGAGAGTGTTCTTTCATTCGCTCTTCAACTTTCAGCTTTAATTCAGCCATACTGTCAGCCAATTCAGTCAGGTTTAGGCCACCATCTTGTTTCATTTTTTCTGACATCGCATTAAAAGCGCTAGAGATAAATTCTTGGTTAAAGATTTCTTTCGCCTTCTCGAAATCTTCAGACCAGCCATTGGCCATCGAATCAAAGCTTTCTGCAGGTAACACTAATTCGCCATCTTTGTAATAACGCGCTTCCAGTTCTGCAAAGTAGGTTTTCATCGATTCTTTTACATTATCAAATGACTCAGGTGAATCCAGGCTAGCCGCGATATCATCAATCACGTCATTGGCTAACGCTAAGCTATCGTTCGCCATTTGTTTCGCTCGAGGTAAGTACTCACTCATATTTTCGCGGTATTTCTCAATCGCCGCTTGTTGGTCGGCATCAAGCTCAACCTTCTCACCATGGATATAGAGGTCGTTGTTATCATCAAAAACGGCCGTATCACCATTCACTTGATGGATTTCGACTTTTTGATCATCGATTCTTAGTTCATTCTTCAAATCAACTCGACACTGAGCAGCAAACGTTGGCAGGCTCACAACTGCCATCGCCGCAGTTAACGATGCAATTAATACACTGTTTTTCATAAATACATAGCTTTTCATAACATCCTCTCATCAATCTGACAGATTACTATACCCTTGGATTATGCCTCTTTGTCAGAGAAACGTTTTATATCTATTAGTCAGTTAGTTAGTCGATAGAGATAACTTCGTAGCAAAACTGCTTATCAGCGACTTTAAACTCAATCTCATCACCAACTTCTTTACCCATTAGAGCCTGGCCAAAAGGTGCATTTGCCGTCACGATGGCAATCTCATTCTCATTCCACGTGACAGAAAGTCCGCCGACTCTCGGCCCCATAAAAAAGTGTTTATATTGATCATGCTCGTCAATGACCACAACGTAACTGCTCACCGTAACCTTCTCACTATCACGCAACACTAAGTTACGATAACACTGAATATCGTCTTCACACTCTTGTACCCTCACCGCTTGACCATGGGCGAGATACGAAGCTTCTAATGCCAATGTATCGTACTTATGTTCAGGCACTGTCTCTTCATCTGTCGCAGCATCAATAGCGCGTTGAGTAGCAGATTGTGCGATACGTAATCGGGATTCAAGTTGCTCTATGATTATTTGGCGAAGCTCAGACTTATTCATACTATTGGGGTGCTTTTCTATAGGAGCTACAGAATAGAATTAGGTACAATCAGGTGCAAGACATTTGATTCATCAAGCGACGCTATCATGAATGGGCGCCCGCTTTAGCATCAATACGACACTTAATAACTCAGGTAGAACATAAATGATTGAGCAGAAGTTAAAACAAGTATTCGGATTCGACTCACTGCGCAATGGGCAAAAGCAAGTCATTGATAACGTTCTATCTGGTCACTCGACTGCCGCGATATTCCCGACAGGCTCAGGTAAATCGCTGTGCTATCAATTACCAGCATTAGAGTTACCGCACTTAACCTTGGTGATATCGCCACTGTTAGCCTTGATGAAAGACCAACTCGCTTTCCTGCACAGTAAAGGCATTAGCGCAGCGGCAATCGAATCAAGCCAAGACCGACAAACCACACAACAGGTTATGCAGTCAGTGCGTAACGGTGACACCAAGATCCTCATGATCTCCGTCGAGCGCTTGAAGAACGAACGCTTTCGTCAGTTTATCTCCCAAGTGTCGATCTCACTGCTTGTGGTCGATGAAGCGCACTGTATTTCAGAATGGGGACACAACTTCAGACCCGACTACCTGAAGCTTCCTCAATACCAAAAACAGCTCAATATTCCTCAGGTTCTACTACTGACAGCCACTGCGACTACAGCGGTTATCCAAGATATGAAGTCAAAGTTTGAAATTGATGAAGAGCGCGTTGTGGTTACGGGTTTCTATCGTCAAAATCTCGATCTGTCGATTCAACCTTGTGAACAAACCAGTAAGCTAGAAACCTTGTGCAATGTGGTTAACCAAGCTTCTCTCGCTCCGACTATTGTTTATGTCACCCTTCAACAAACGGCAGAGATGGTGGCTCAGCAGCTTCGCAATGCTGGCGTTAATGCAGTGGCTTACCATGCGGGTCTTAAGCCTGAAAATAGAGATGCTATTCAACACCAATTCATGAATGATGACGTGAGCTGTATCGTCGCAACTATCGCGTTTGGTATGGGCGTGGATAAGTCCAACATTCGCCGAGTGATTCACTTTGACTTACCAAAATCGATCGAAAACTACTCACAAGAGATCGGCAGAGCTGGTCGAGATGGGCAAGCGTCTGAATGTATTTTACTGGCTAACAAACACGGTTTAAGCACACTCGAGAACTTCGTTTTTGGTGATACGCCAGACAACATATCGATCCAAGCGGTATTAAAAGAGATCTACGAAAATCAAAACATTGGCGCTTCTGGCTCGAATCAATGGGAGATCATGCTTAATCAACTATCACGTGAATCCAACATTCGTCAGTTACCGCTAAAAACACTACTGGTGTATCTCGAAATTGAAGGTGTGATTGAGCCCAAGTACAGCTACTTCGCAGACTACAAATTTAAGTTCATTCGTCCGAAACAGCAGATCACAGAGCAATTTCAAAGTGAACGTCGTCAATTTGTCGAAGCGATTTTCCAATGCTCTCCTCAAGCAAGAGTGTGGTGCCAAGTCGACTTCGATGCGCTTTGGACACACTTCCAAGCCGATCGTCAGCGTGTGATTGCGGCTATCGACTACTTCAATGAACAAGGTTGGATTGAACTAGAAAGCAAGCAGATCACCGATGTGTATGCGATCCACAATACTTCTGAAGATATGATGCAACTGTCAGAGCGTCTAACTGAGTTGTTTAAAGCAAAAGAAAACAGCGAGATAAACCGCCTTAACCAAATGCTGAATTTCTTTGAGGCGGATACTTGCCTAAGCTCACGCCTTGCGAGTTATTTTGCCGATGATAAAGCACCAACAAACTGCGGTCACTGCTCTGTATGTCGAGGAGAAGTGGCAATCTTACCAACCGTTGATGTTGAACCTATCGATGATGAGACGGTGATGACATGGATACATGAGTTTATTTCGGCTAGCCAACAACTGATTACCGACGAGGCAATTACTCGCTTCTTATGTGGAATCGCCACCCCGCTTTCAACCAAACTCAAAGCCAGTAAAATGGTCGGTTACGGCAAGCTAGAGCAGCAACCGTTCAGTGATACCTTAGCGCGAGTAAAACAACTTCCTAGGTAATTCTTACTTATAAAAAACCGACTAGGTTATGAAGCGTAGTCGGTATTCATCTCACTCATTATCTTTAAAAGAAGCTCAACTGACGCATTTGGTCTTTAGGTTGCAGCATTACGCTTAAACCAAGCAGGCGTATTTCTCGCCCCTGTTGTCTTTTCAGTATTTCACTAAGCAGCTCTTTGAAGTGTTCACGATCGAGAGAGGCATGGATGTGTTCAATCGTGGTTTGTTGAAAATCGGCGAACTTGAGCTTAATGCCCTGCTTGATGATCGCTTTGCTTGGACTAGCCTTTTCTAAGCGAGTCTCGAGTTCAGGAAATAGCTTATCTTCGATTACCTGCCAGCATTCGGCGTAGGTTGAAATATTTTGAGTGAAGGTGCGCTCTACGCCTACCGATTTTCGCTCTCGCTCGATGATAACTTCTCGGTCATCAATGCCATGACTGCGCTTCCAGAGTGATGCGCCTTGACGGCCAAACTTGAGTAGCAGGTCTCGATAGTCAGACTCTTTGATATCCTTACAAGTAAAGAAACCCGCTTGATGCAGCTTTTCAATGCTCACCTTGCCGACACCAGGAATCTTTTCAAGTGGCAGCTCATCAATCACTGATTGCACGTCTTGTGGAGGTATAACAAACTGACCATTGGGCTTATTCAGATCCGAGGCCACTTTCGCCAAGAATTTAATCGGTGCAATACCTGCAGAAGCTGTCAAGTTGAGTTCGTTCCAAATATCACGGCGAATAGACTCGGCAATAAGTGTTGCTGAACCGTGACACCGCTTAGAATCGGTGACATCAAGGAAAGCTTCATCCAAGGAAAGTGGTTCAATGATTGATGTGTATCGAGAGAAGATTTCACGGATCTTTTTAGATATCTCGACATAGACCGACATTCTTCCCGGCACAACCAATAGATTAGGACAAAGCTGTAGGGCCTTTCCGGTAGGCATTGCAGAGCGAACACCAAACTTGCGGGCTTCATAATTACAGGTGCTCAAAACGCCGCGTTGCTTTTCATGCCCACCAACAGCTAACGGGCGATTTCGGTAAGCAGGGTTATCACGCATTTCTACAGCCGCGTAAAAACAATCCATATCGACATGGATTATTTTTCTGACTTTCTCTTGGTCCGAACTGCACATTTGGAAATAACTCAACCTTACAACTGTATCTATGAACAGTATAATCAATTATTCTCAGATTTAAAATGATCTGGAGTCCAGCTCAACAGGTTTCACTTCATTCGCCGCCCACTATTCTGATAGTATTGTTAGGAGTATTTAGTCTATAAGTAGGGATAGCTTTTGAGTGAAAAAATACTAGTGGTAGAGGATAGTCGCGCATTCAGAAACTATCTTTACCAACAATTTAAGAACGATGGCTATGAAGTTGCGTTGGCGGAATCTGTAGAAGAAGCCAAAGCGATCTTAGAGCAAGAAACGGATTTCTTGTGTGCAGTCCTCGACTACTGTTTACCTGACGGCCAAGACGGCGAGATCATTGATCTCGTCTTAGGCTATCAACAGAAAATCATTGTCCTGACCGGGATGTTCGACAATCAACTGCGAGAGCAAGTCCTAGCCAAAGGCGTTATCGATTACATACTTAAAGACAGTATGTCATCAGTAAGCTACCTACTTCCCCTGGTTCAAAGAATTTCGAATAATCGCCATCACAAAGCATTGGTTGTCGATGATTCAGCGGTCGTTCGCCGTTACATAGCTCAACTTCTAGAACACCAATATATCCAAACAATCCAAGCCGAAGATGGCGAACAAGCATTAAAGCTTCTTCAGAACGACCCTGATATTACATTCGTTGTTACAGACCATGATATGCCGAAGAAAGACGGTATAGCGATGATCCGTGAGATTCGACGCGATCACGACAGAAACCAGTTGGCCATTCTAGGATTATCCGGGAGTGATGATCGCACTATGACAGCGCGATTCCTTAAAGCGGGGGCCAACGATTTCCTTTACAAACCTTTTAACCAAGAAGAGTTTTTCTGCCGTATCCATCAGCTGCTTGATATGAAAGAAGCGGCTAATGAGCTATTTCGACATGCCAACGAGGATGCTCTTACTGGCTTATGGAATCGTCGCTACCTGTTCAATCATCCTTGTAAAGGCTGCGATCAACGAAACATCGCGATGATGGACATCGACTTCTTTAAGAAAGTGAATGATACCTTTGGACACGATGGTGGTGATGCCGTGCTGATCGATGTAGGGAAAATAATCAAAGATCATTTCAAAGACGATGTCGCTGTGCGCTTTGGTGGCGAAGAGTTTTGTATTCAGTCGTGCGGCGCATTTGAAAGCTTTGTTGACAACTTAGAGTCCATGAGAGAAGCCATTGAAAGCCATGTTGTTGAGCATGACTCTCAAAGAATCAAGGTCAGTATCAGTATCGGCGTAACCGATTTAGACGCGAAGTTAGATGAACAGATCAAAGCCGCTGATGAGCTTCTTTATACGGCAAAAGAGCAAGGTAGAAACCAACTAGTGTTTGCGCGTAACAGCATGCAAATCGAACAATAGTCATTCGCTTTTGTTTCCATTTTGGTATGCCAAGATTAATTGCTAGACCTCAAAACTAAAAAAGCTCAAGACGATAATCTTGAGCTTTTCAATTTGAGGGCATAGATAACTCTATCCCCTATGACTGTCACCCATTAAGCGATACGGTCTTTACTCCAAGCCGCTTCTTTTTGTTGACGCTCAGCCAGCTTCTCTTCACGGTAAGCTTCACGTGCTTCACGCTTCTTACGCGCGTCACAAGGTTCAGGGCAGTTACATACTTTATCAATACCAACAGCACCCAAACCGCCACAGCTACCTTTCACAACTTTCTTTTGGATGATGTAGCCAATTGACATCGCTGCGATTACTGCAAGAAAAACACCAAATGTAATCAGAAATGTATTCATAATTATCTCGCTTACCTTATTTACCTAAGTATGGCTTAAATGCTTCAGAAGCAATTTCTTTAAAGCCATCTGCTGTTTTTACCACCATGAACACTGGGATGTTATGTTGGTTTGCGACTTCCATTCCTTTTTCCTCACCTAAGACCATAAGGCCCGTAGATAAGCCGTCTGCAGTCATTGAAGACGGGTTTAAAACAGTCACAGAAACCACTTTATGGTGAAGAGGCTTTCCTGTTTCAGGGTTGATGATGTGTGAGTAACGAACACCATCACGTTCAAAATAGTTACGGTAATCACCAGAGGTTGCGATAGCCATATCACCCGGCTCGATGATCTCTTGGATATTACGCTCATCAACGCTTGGTTTCTCAATCGCGATACGCCAGCCCACGTTCTCACGGTTTAAACCTTTCAGACGAATTTCGCCACCGACTTCAACCATGTAGTTGTGAATACCGATAGAATCAAGGTAGTCAGCGACGACGTCAACACCCCAACCTTTTGCAATCGTGGATAGATCGACATACAGGTTAGGTAGGTCTTTCTTCAACATGTTGCCTTCAACACTAAGATGATGGATACCAATCTTAGCCTTGCGAGCCGCCAGCTCTTCATCTGATGGCACAACTTCAGGACGAGCTTCAGGACCAAAACCCCATAAGTTAACTAACGGACCAACCGTTACATCCAGAGCTCCTTCAGTAAGACCGTTCAAACGAATCGCTTCTTTCACAACCGTCGCTGTTTGCTCAGATACTTCGAACGCATCCGCACCTTTATGCTGGTTGAAACGGCTTAATTCGGAATCTTCACGGTAAGTCGACATCTGGTCGTTTACTTCTTCAAGTAGACGATCGATCTCTGTATGAACTTCATTAGACTCAGGAAATTCATCACCATTGATGTATTTAATATTGTAACTCGTGCCCATCGTTGGGCCACTCAAATGCACTTGCTCTCTTGACTGCTCACAGCCCGCAAGAAAAATCAAAGAAGTTAATGCAACAAGCCAAATTCTCACTTGCTTACTCCTGTCTAATGTTGAGGATTTATATAAGGAAAAATAAGAGTAAAAAATAGGTATTTTGAATGCCTTACTCTTTCTTATATAAGCCAGTATGTTGTCAAAAGCTGTCTTAGAAAAACAAATGGCTGACTCGTAGGAGTCAGCCATAATATCAATCACTTAAGTGGATTAACCACCGAAGTCATCTAGTAGGATGTTTTCATCTTCTACACCAAGATCTTTCAGCATGCCGATAACAGCAGCGTTCATCATCGGTGGACCACACATGTAGTACTCACAATCTTCAGGAGCTTCGTGATCCTTCAGGTAGTTTTCGTACAGTACGTTGTGGATGAAACCAGTGTAACCGTCCCAGTTGTCCTCTGGTTGAGGATCAGACAGTGCACAGTGCCACACGAAGTTTTCGTTTGCAGCCGCTAGGCCATCGAAATCTTCAATGTAGAACATCTCACGCTTAGAACGCGCGCCATACCAGTAAGACATCTTACGAGTAGACTTAAGACGCTTAAGTTGGTCGAAGATATGAGAACGCATAGGCGCCATACCTGCACCACCACCGATGAATACCATTTCATTGTCTGTGTCTTTAGCAAAGAACTCACCAAATGGACCAGAAATAGTACATTTGTCGCCTTCTTTAAGAGACCAGATGTATGAAGACATAACACCAGGAGCTACGTCAGGGTTGTTTGGCGGCGGAGTTGCGATACGCACGTTAAGCTTGATGATGCCTTTCTCTTCTGGGTATGAAGCCATAGAGTAAGCACGGATCGAATGCTCTTTAACGATAGACTCATAACGGAACAAGTTGAACTTATCCCAGTCACCACGGTATTCCTCAGGAATATCGTAATCTGCGTATTTCACGTGATGTGGTTCAGCTTCAATCTGAATGTAACCACCCGCGCGGAACGGAACTTCTTCACCTTCAGGGATCGCTAGAGCAAGTTCTTTGATGAAAGTAGCTTCGTTGTTATTCGAGATAACAGTACATTCCCACTTTTTAACACCAAAGATATCTTCGTCTAGTTCAATCTCCATGTCAGTTTTCATAGCAACTTGACATGCAAGACGTTCGCCTTCGCGAGCTTCACCTTTTGTGATGTGATCAAGTTCAGTTGGAAGGATGTCGCCACCACCAGACTTAACTTTTACACGACACTGACCACAAGAGCCACCGCCACCACAAGCAGAAGATACGAAGATACCAGCGCCAGCCAGGGCACCAAGTAGCTTGCTACCAGGTTGAGTAACGATCGCCTTTTCAGGGTCGCCGTTTACTGAAATAGTGATGTCACCTGATGGTACTAACTTAGACTTAGCGAAAAGAATCACTAGTACTAGAGCCAGTACAATAATGGTAAACATCGCTACGCCAAGAATAATACTAAACATTTGTTATTCCTTATTACTGGGTGCTTACCCTACAGTTGAACACCAGAGAAAGACATAAAGCCTAACGCCATCAGACCAACAGTAATGAACGTGATACCAAGGCCACGAAGACCTGGAGGTACGTCAGAGTACTTCATCTTCTCACGGATACCCGCAAGAGCAACGATAGCTAACATCCAACCCACACCAGAACCGAAGCCGTAAACAACAGATTCAGCAAAGTTGTAGTCACGAGTTACCATGAAAGATACACCACCAAAGATTGCACAGTTAACTGTGATCAGTGGAAGGAAGATACCTAGTGCGTTGTACAAAGGTGGGAAGAAACGGTCTAGAACCATCTCTAGGATTTGTACAAGTGCCGCGATAACACCGATGAATGCGATGAAGTTAAGGAAACTTAAATCGACACCTTCAACAAGCGCGTTTTCTTTCAGGATGTGTGTGTAAACAAGGTTGTTTACAGGAACAGCGATTGTAAGTACTACAACTACCGCAACACCAAGACCAAAAGAAGTTTTAACTTTCTTAGATACCGCTAGGAATGTACACATACCTAGGAAGAAAGAAAGCGCCATGTTTTCGATGAAAATCGATTTAACTAGCAGACTAATATAATGTTCCATGACTACCTTACCCCTTCGCTTCTACTTGTTCTGGTTTGAACACACGAATTGCCCAAATCAAGAAACCAATTAGGAAGAATGCAGAAGGTGCTAGAAGCATCAAGCCGTTTGGCTGATACCAACCACCGTTGCTCACTAGAGGTAGTACTTCCATACCAAATAGTTTGCCAGAGCCTAGAAGCTCACGGAAGAAACCAACAGTGATAAGAACGAAACCGTAACCAAGACCGTTACCAAGACCATCGATTAGAGATGGGATTGGCGCAGACTTCATTGCGAATGCTTCAGCACGACCCATTACAATACAGTTAGTAATGATTAGGCCTACGAATACAGATAGCTGCTTAGAGATATCGTATAGGTATGCTTTAAGCACTTGGTCTACCACGATTACTAGTGATGCGATAATTGCCATCTGAACGATGATACGCACACTGTTAGGAATGTGGTTACGGATCAAAGAAACGAAGAAGTTAGACAGAGCAGTAACGAACATTACCGCGATAGTCATAACAAATGCTGTTTCTAGCTTAGTGGTTACCGCAAGAGCAGAACACACACCAAGAACCTGTAGCGCGATTGGGTTGTTGTCCAACACCGGCGCTAAGATGCTCTTTTTAATTTCTTTTGCACTAGACATTAGTTCAGACCTCCGTCACGAACTTTTGCTAGGAACGGACCAAAGCCCATATCACCTAACCAGAAGTCAAATGTATGTTGAACACCAACGCTAGTCAGTGTTGCACCAGAAAGGCCATCTACACCGTGCTCAGAACCTTGAGGAGCGCCACCTTTAACAACCTGAATAGCAGGTTTGTGGTTTTCGTCGAATAATTTCTTACCAACGAATTGAGCGCGCCAAGATGGGTTCTCAACTTCACCACCAAGTCCAGGAGTTTCACCTTGCTCGTAGTAAGTGATACCAGAAACTGTGTTGCCATCAGTTTCTACCGCAACGAATGCGTACATCATTGACCATAGACCGTTACCGTGAACAGGGATGATAACTTTAGAAGTTTCAGCGCCATCTTTCACAAGGTATACAGTACCCGTGTTAGCACGACGAAGGATCTTAGCGATGTCATCTTCAGCTGAAAGCTTGATTGACTGAGCTGGATCTTTTGCCGCTTTACGTTGGTCGTATGCAGCAGCATCGCCGTCAACGAAATCGCCAGTAGCGAAATCAACTAGACGAGGTTCAATGTTCTCTGCGTACAGTTCAGGGATATTACCCGCAAGTTCAATGCCCGCAACTTCAAGGATCTTAGTTTGCTGATCTAGAACCGCGTTAGCTTGTTGCTTAGGTTTAAGAACAACTGCAGCTGTTGAAACGATGATTGAGCACACTAAGCTCAATGCGATAACAACAAACAGCGTCTTTTTAATGCTATCGTTATTACTTGCCATAGCGCGCTAGTCTCCGCTTAATGTTCTTCTCGATTACAACGTGGTCAAACAGAGGAGCAAATAGGTTTGCGAATAGAATCGCAAGCATCATGCCTTCTGGGTATGCAGGGTTAACTACACGAATCATTACACACATTGCGCCGATTAGGATGCCGTACCACCACTTACCTTTGTTGGTAAATGAAGCTGATACTGGGTCAGTCGCCATGAAGAACATACCGAATGCGAAGCCACCTAGAACTAGGTGCCAGTGCCAAGGCATGCTGAACATTGCGTTAGTATCAGAACCGATCACGTTAAACAGCGTAGACACAGCAATCATACCGATCATTACACCAGCAATGATTCGCCATGAAGCGATACGCATGTAAACGATCATCGCAGCACCGATCATAAGTGCTAGAGTCGATACTTCACCGATAGAACCTGGGATGTTACCAATGAATGCGTCCATCCAAGTGATTGCTTCACCAGATGTTACGTTCATTAGTGCGCTACCGCCGCCTTGAGCCCATTGGCTAAGAGCAGTTGCACCAGAGAAACCATCTGCAGCAGTCCAAACTACGTCACCTGAAATCTGTGCAGGGTATGCAAAGAATAGGAACGCACGGCCAGCAAGTGCAGGGTTCAGGAAGTTACGACCCGTACCACCGAAGATCTCTTTAGCGACTACAACACCGAAGGTAATACCTAGTGCTGCTTGCCATAGAGGAAGTGTTGGCGGAACGATAAGCGCGAATAAGATAGAAGTAACAAAGAAACCTTCGTTTACTTCGTGCTTACGCACCATACAGAACAGAACTTCCCAGAAACCACCAACGATGAATACCGTTGCGTAGATAGGTAGGAAGTAAGTCGCACCAAGTAGCATCTTGCTGCCAACACCTGCATCGGCTCCTAAGGAGGCTCCAAGCATTTCGGTTAGCCAGTAGTGCCAGTTACCACTGATAACAGATGCTAGTTCAGCACCTGCATACATATGGTTAAGTGCTGCGATAGCTTGGCCACCCGCGTTGTACATACCCCAGAACATTGCTGGGAATACCGCGAACCAAACCATGATCATGATACGTTTTAAATCAACGCTATCACGAACGTGCGAGCTTTTCTTTGTAATAAGACCTGGCGTGTAGAACACTGTCGCTGCTGCTTCGTAAAGCGCAAACCACTTCTCGTGTTTACCACCTGGCTCAAAATGATGCTCGATGTCTTCAAGAAACTTTTTAAGGCCCATGAAAATTACCCTTCCTTCTCAATCGTATCTAGGCATTCACGAAGTAGTTGACCGTACTCGTACTTACCTGGACATACAAAGGTACACAATGCTACATCTTCTTCGTCTAGCTCTAGCGCACCTAGTGCTTGAGCACTATCAATGTCGCCTGCACATAGATCACGAAGCAGCAATGTAGGTTCCATATCTAGAGGCATTACGCGCTCGTAGTTACCAATTGGAACCATTGAGCGGTCACTACCGTTTGTTGTCGTTGTCATGTTGAACAACTGACCTTTAAACAGGTGACCAAGGAATGAACGAGTAACAGAGAACTTGTTCTTACCAGGCATAGCCCAGCCGAATAGCTCTTTATCACGACCTTCACGTAGAACAGAAACTTGCTGATGGTAACGACCAAGGAAAGCATGTGGACCTGTTGCTTCAGTACCCGTAAGTACAGAACCAGAAATCACACGAACTTCGCCTGGCATTAACTCGCTGTCTGTCAACTCTTCAAGGCTAGCACCAATTTGAGTACGAACTAGACGTGGGTTGTTCACCACTGGACCAGCCAGAGAAACAACACGCTCAGAGTAAATCTCACCAGTAAGGAAAAGCTTACCGAATGCGATAACATCTTGGTAGTTAATGCTCCACGCTACATTTTGTGCATTTACCGGATATAGGTAATGCATATGCGTGCCTGCAAGACCTGCAGGGTGTGGGCCATCAAAAACATGCTCTTCAACGTTAGACTGAGCTGAACGAGGTAAGCTAGTACCTTTTTTACAAACGTACACTTTACCGTTAGTCAGAGTTGAAAGAAGATCTAAACCAGCAACGAAAGCATCAGACTGCTCGTTAATGATTAATTCTGGCTCAGCTGCTAGCGGATTAGTATCCATAGCAGTAACGAAAATAGCCTGAGTTTCAGAATCAACTGCTGGAACCTTGCTGAACGGACGAGTTCGCAAAGCGGTCCATGCGCCAGACTCAACTAACTGAGCTTTAACCGTTTCACGGTCAAGGCCTACTAGTTGGTTAGCTTCATAGCTATTGAACGTGATTTGCTCATTGCCTGCTACTTCAATCACTACTGATTGAAGAACACGCTTAGCACCACGGTTCACTTCAATAACTTTACCGCTTGCTGGAGAAGTAAATACAACACCTGGGTTCTTTTTATCTGCAAAAAGAACTTGGCCTTTCTTCACTTCATCACCAACGCGAGCATGCATCGTAGGACGCATACCAACGTACTCTTCGCCAAGCAAGGCGACTTTAGTGATGGACTTACCATCATTAATCACCTGGGATGGAGTTCCTGCGATAGGAAGATCCAAACCCTTATTTATTGTAATCATACGCACTTGCACTACTTTATCGGGAAAAAGATTCTTTTAATTGCGTAAATTCAGGACGTTTTAAACTCGCCCTTAGACACGACATTACAGTGTCCGGTTTTGGTAAATTTGAGATACCAAAATCGCAACATTTTCATAATAAAATCACCACACGAATCATGTGAGATTTATCAGGTGCGATATTCTAGCATTTTTTGACAACTCGATGCCATGACCAATAACTTGAATACAGCCTTTATTTGGTGAGATTTGAAGCATATGGCCTCTCAAATATGTATAAATTTGACGAGCCGCACAGATAAAATGGCTTTTGAATCGTGTTTTAAACAAGAGATTAATACTCTGTCACAAACTAATATTTTACTAGTTATGTTGAAACACTGTTAATAAAAACATTACTCATTGTAGGTATTTGAGCTCGTTCAATTTGACATCAGTTTGGGTGATATAAGAACGAAAAATACATACGTTTGACGACAAAAAAAGCGCCATGGCGCTTTTCTCTGTATATAGGCCTTCTTACTTTCCGCCACCCATACACATTGGACTGTCTGGCACGCTATCTAGCTGCTTCATCCATTCATCTTTTGTATAAGTGTGAATAGACAGTGCGTGGATATTATTGGCTAACTCTTCTGAAAGTGCCTTATTTACCGCTCGATGACGAGCAATAAGACGCAAACCTTCAAACACATCGCTGACAACAATCACTTTGAAATGACTCTCAGAACCAGCCGGAACATTGTGCATATAGCTCTCATTGACCACGTTTAAATGACTTGGTGAAAACTCATTGTGCAATTTTGTTTCGATAACTTCTTGGATCATTGTGATTCCTTAATAACGTATTGGCATTATCCGTGGGCTGAGTATAAACCCTAACAGGTCGAGTGTCTGAGTATTTCATAGCAAATGGCATAGGTTTGGTTGAGTTTTTTCTATCTTGTTCAGCCTGCATTTGAGACAATATCTTTGTTATTTCTTACATAAGTATCTCAAGCAATGAAAACCGAACTTACCCTTCACGACAGAACTTTGACCTTACATCGTTTCCCGAAACGTTCAAATGAAACCCTTCAAGCTTGGGATGCGGGCGACGAATACATTATTAGCCATGTTGAAGAGATGAACCTTGAACCTGGTAAACACATCCTGATCATGAACGACAGCTTCGGTGCCCTATCGACTTGGTTCTCGAAAGATCATGATGTCACTATGATGAGCGACTCATTTATCTCTCACCGTGGCGCCCTGAAAAACTTGCAGCGCAATCAAAGTAACCGAGTGAACTTCTTGAACACGATGGATGATATCCCACACGGTATCGACCTTGTGATCATGCAGCTGCCAAAAACAAATCGTCACCTAATCTGGCAACTGAGCCAGCTACGCCAAGCATTGCCTGTAGGCTGCCAAGTGATTGGCGTCAACAAGGTAAAAGAGATTCACACCTCTACGCTTAACCTGTTCGAAAAATACCTAGGCGAAACCAAAACATCACTAGCGAAGAAAAAACACCGCTTAGTCTTCTCATCTCCAAACTGCCAGCCAATTCAAACGGTAGAGCCTTTTGTTGAATGGGATGTGGACGGTGAAGATATCCGTCTGAAAAATTTACCAAATGTTTACTCAGGGGAAGCACTCGATCAAGGCGCTCGCTATATGCTAGAGCACATCCCACAAGATCCTGAGCTACGTCATATCATCGATCTAGGCTGTGGCAACGGTGTATTGAGTGTAAAAGCAGGGCAATTGAACCCACAAGCTCGTATCACCTGTGTGGATGAAAGCTTTATGGCTGTGGAGTCAGCACGCCAAAACGTCAAGGATAACCTTGGTGAAGACGGCAACTTCCAGTTCATCGCCAACAACTGTTTAGATGGCTTTAAGAAAAACAGCACCTACTTAGTGATGTGTAATCCTCCATTCCATCAGCAACAAGCGATTACTGATCACATTGCATGGCAAATGTTCTGTGATGCAAAGCATGTTCTTAGCAATGGAGGCAAATTAATTGTTATTGGCAACCGACACCTCGGATACGATGTCAAACTAGCGAGACTATTTGGTGAAGCTAACGTTGAAACGCTTGAACTAAACCAAAAATTTGAGATATTACAAGCAACAAGAGAGCCTGCGAATTTTAATAAATAAGCAGAAACGACTTCACAAGAATTTAAGATACCGAGCTTCTGGTGTGAATTTAGAAAGGATAAAGGAATGAAAAAACTGATTTTGGCTGCTTCTATTATGGCTTTGACAGCATGTTCAGCCCCTCAGCAAGAACAGATCAATGTAATGCCAGAAGCTTCACTAAGCTCAAGCAACCTTGTACAAGGCAAAACATACACACTAACCAGTAAAGATGTTCGTGCCGCTCAATATGTTGCATTGGTTGATAGTGGCCGTTCAAACATTCAGCCAATTCACGCTAAGCAAAACATGCGTATTTCTCTAGAAAATGCTGTTGCACAGCAGTTAGAGTCTCAAGGTTTTCGTGCGAGCGTAAACAGTGAAAACTCGATTGTTTTAGAGATTCAAGAAGCACTCGTTACCGTAGAGCACACCATTATGGAAAACAAAATGGACGGTAAAGTAACGCTTGAAGTTACCGCTGAAACACCTGAAGGCAAACTAGTTAAAACATTCAACGGCACTGCAACACGCACTGGTGCATTGAGTGCATCTAACGACGACATCTCTATGGTTCTTAATGACGTGATCAACTTGGTTCTTACTGAGATCGCTAACGACCAAGAGCTACAAACTTACATGAAGGAACGTTTCTAATGGGTCGTATTTTATCTTCTATCGCATTAATGCTAGTGAGCGTGAGCGTTTGGGCTGGTCCTAAAGTAAACGTGGAAACAACATTAGGCGACTTCACTATTGAGCTTAACCAAGAACAAGCACCGGTTAGTGCGGAGAACTTCCTAAAATACGTTGCTGACGGCAGCTACGAAGGCACTATCTTCCACCGTGTTATTCCTGGCTTTATGGCTCAAGGTGGCGGCTTCGATCAAGAGATGAATCAACAAGCAACTTACGCTCCTATCAAGAATGAAGGCAGCAATGGCTTGAAGAACGATACAGCAACAATCGCGATGGCTCGTACTAATGCGCCAGATTCTGCAACTCGTCAGTTCTTCATTAACTTCTCTGATAATGACTTCTTGAACGCAAAAGGTAGCAACCCAGGCTACGCTGTATTCGGCAAAGTAACTGAAGGTTTTGATGTTGTTCAAAAGATGGCAACGATTCCAACCAAGCGAATGGGCCGCATGTCAGACATACCAGTTGACCCAATCGTCATCACTAAAGTGACCCTTCTTAAGTAATCCAATCTAACGCCCTTATTTCTTAAGGGCGTTTTTCTACACAAGGACGCCCTATGTCATCAGGCACTCCCTCTCTTTCTTGGATGCAGACTTTCCGCAGCTACCTAGATAAACGCCTACTTTGGGTGTTTATGCTCGGCTGTTCGAGTGGCTTCCCATGGGTTCTTATTGGATCCAATATGTCTGGTTGGCTAAAAGATGCAGGTTTAACGCGTGCTGCCATCGGCTACTTTGGCAGTGTGTTTGCCGTGTATGCGATTAACTTTCTATGGGCACCATTGGTAGACCGAGTAAAACTGCCGGTGCTTCACGCAATACTCGGCCAGCGACGCAGTTGGATCTTTTTCTGCCAATCCATTGTTTTAATCGGTACCTTATTCGTCGCAGGCGTCAATCCCGCAGAGAACTTGGCGTTTACTTCAATGTTGGCGCTCGCTATTGCCATTGCCTCAGCCACGCAAGACATCGCGATTGATGCATTTCGTATTGATACCTTCCCAAAATCCGAAGCATCAAAACTGCCGCAAGCTTCTGCAATGGCCGTAATTGGTTGGTGGACGGGGTATTCTCTACCAGGCTACCTTGCCTTTATTAACGCAGACTCAATCGGTTGGAATGGCGTGTATTACGGAATGGCAGGCGTCGTTGTCGTACTAATGCTGTTTACTCTTTTTGTCGGAGAGCCAAATACACAACGCGAAGCCCTGCAAGAACAGGCTCAGCAACGCCACAATAAGGTTGTCGGTTCGAAAGTCGTGGCTTGGTTCAGTGTTACCGTGTTAGAACCGTTTTATGACTTCTTCAAACGAAACGGAGTTCAAGTTGCCATCACCCTACTGCTGTTCGTATTCCTATTTAAGATAGGTGAAGCCTTCCTAGGTCGCATGTCGATCACCTTCTATAAAGAGATAGGTTTCAGTAATGAACAGATCGGTCATTACTCCAAGTTAATTGGCTGGGGCGCGACGATATTCTTCACTTTGGTAGGCAGTGTCTTCAATGTGAAATTCGGTATTGTACGCGGACTGATGATCGGCGGTGTGGCAATGGCGGCCAGTAATCTAATGTTTGCGTGGATCGCTCACACTGGCCCGAGTGAAACCTTGTTCTTGGCAACGATTATTGTCGATAACTTCACGACCGCCTTTTCAACAGTAGCTTTTGTCTCTTTCTTAACGTTATTAACTGGGCAGGCCTTCTCTGCAACCCAATATGCATTACTCGCATCCTTGGGTAACTTCGGTCGAACAACACTGGCTTCATTTAGTGGTGAATTGGTCGATTACCTCAATGATTGGTCAACCTTCTTTATACTGACCGCACTTATGGTGATTCCAAGTTTGATCATGCTCTACTCGTTACGCCACTTTTTCACGGATTTATTAGAGAAAGCCAAAACTAACCAAGAATAGAGTCAAAGAAAACAAATAAGAAGAGGGTAGCATTGATCTACCCTCTTCTACGTTCTGTCTTCAGATCTAGTCTGTTGTTTCACTGACAATTAGGTTAAAACCCGTACCCATCGAATCATCAATCGCCACGACTTGATACACCACACCATCAGCTAAGGTTGCGGGCGCAGAGTCGATAGCCACAACTGACGGCTGACCCGCTACAGTAATCGTCACAAAGTAAGACCCCGCCGCAACATAAATGCCATTCGCATAATCTCTGAATTTCACATCACTTAGCGCCGGAGTGCTACCAACAACACCCACCGTTTTCGGTCAAAAATAGATCAAAGACTGGATTGTAAGACGGGTTGAATGGGGCATTTTCAAAGAGAAAACGCTTAGAAATGAATACTGTTGATTTTGATATGCATGTCACTCTAATTAGTAGAATCGTTTGCTTAGCACAGTATTTCACCTATTTATCCACAAAATAATCGAGTTTCACAAAATCAATAGAATTAGAGGTGCATCAAGATGCATTGCCACATTAAAGTTCCATCATTTAGATCATTAGTGTGATCAACTTCACCTTAATAATTGTAATTTTCACTCCGTCTCACTTTTATTTGAGAACAAAATCGCTATTATGCTCGGCATTCGGACATCATAAACACGCACGGATTAGCGGGTTACTTATTTCAAACATAGAGAGTTCCATTATGCGTAAATCACTTTTAACTCTTGGCCTACTTGCAGCAGCATCTGCTCCAGTAATGGCGGCTGATTATTCTGACGGCGACATCCATAAGAACGATTACAAATGGATGCAATTCAACCTTATGGCTGCAATTGACGAACTTCCAGGTGAGTCTTCACATGATTACCTAGAGATGGAATTCGGTGGCCGCTCGGGAATCTTCGACCTTTATGGCTATGTTGACGTATTCAACCTAACGTCTGATCCAGGCAGCGATAAAGCTGGTGCTGAAAAGATGTTCATGAAGTTCGCTCCTCGTATGTCTCTAGACGGACTTACAGGTAAAGATCTTTCTTTCGGTCCAGTTCAAGAGCTTTACGTATCTACACTTATGGAATGGGGTGGTAACTCTGGCGTTAACACTCAAAAAGTTGGTTTAGGTTCTGACGTAATGGTTCCGTGGTTAGGCAAAATTGGCCTAAACCTTTACGGTACATACGATTCAAACAACAAAGATTGGAACGGTTACCAAGTTTCTGCAAACTGGTTTAAACCTTTCTACTTCTTCGAGAACGGTTCATTCGTCTCTTACCAAGGTTACATCGATTACCAATTTGGTCTGGAAGACAAGTACTCTTCTGCAAGTAACGGTGGTGCAATGTACAATGGTATCTACTGGCACTCAGATCGTTTTGCTGTTGGTTACGGCCTAAAAGGTTACAAAGACATCTACGGTATTAAAGATACTGATGGATTCAAATCAACAGGCTTCGGTCACTACGTTGCAGTAACTTACAAGTTCTAATCGAACTTCTAAGAAAGTTTCCTAAATGGCACCCTCGGGTGCCATTTTTTATTGCTTTCATTTAATGCCTCGCTATCCTTGCAGCATCACTTTCTTATCTCGGTATTGCTGTGAACATCACTATTGTTGGGCCAGGGGCCATCGGCTCTTTATGGGCAATAAAACTACTTCAAGCTGGTCATAATGTGTCTTTGTGGAGTCGTTCCACTGATAACTCAATTGACTTATCACTTGATGGACAAGCTTCCCTTTCCTTCAGTAACAACAATATCGAAAAGCTATCAGCGAGTGACTTGGTTATTTTCACGGTCAAAGCTTGGCAAATAGCAGAAGCAACCACTCCACTGCTTCAACATCTCGATCCCGACACCATTCTCATATTCATGCATAACGGAATGGGGGCGGTCGACAACATCGCCACTCAAATTGATACTCACCCGATAGTATTGGCAACCACGACCCAAGCAGCATTCAAACCTGATCGTAATAGTGTATCTCACACAGGAATAGGGCAAACCCAGTTAGGTGCTTTTAACCAAACGGGTCAGCAGTGCACGTTTTTAGTTGATGTGTTGGATCATGCTCTCCCCGCTGTGAGTTGGAACCCACAAATAAAAACCGCGCTTTGGACTAAACTCGCCATAAATTGTGCTATCAACCCACTTACTGGGTTGGAACAAATCAAGAATGGTGAACTTGCAGACCAAAGGTTTGAGGGTATTTTAAGTTCTATCGTTGAAGAGCTCACACAAGTTATGCAGGCCGAAGAGATAGCTTGTTCATTCGACGGATTAGAAGCAAGTGTCAACAAGGTTATCCACGCTACGGCTCAAAACAACTCATCCATGAAGCAGGATATGTTTTACCAACGTAAGACAGAGATCGACTTCATCACTGGACACCTAATAAAAACAGCGCTTAAGCATCAGATAGAAGTTCCCGTTAACCAAAAACTGTTCGATCAGGTCAAAGAGCAAGAAAATAGCTGGAATCATCAAGATTAGTCAGCAACGGTCAACAAGTCGCGATAAAATAACAATACCGCTAAGCATAACGCTGGCACCAATTTCCAAGATTTTAGGTAAGAATAGATGCTTGATATCAATCACATCCGAGAGCAGTTCCCTGCGCTATCACAAACCATCAATCAACAACCATTGATTTACTTAGACAGCGCGGCAACGACACAAAAACCTCAGGTAGTTATTGATGCCATTAGCCAGTATTACTCCAAGCAAAATGCCAATGTTCACCGCGGTAGCCATAGTTTAACAGCGAACGCGACCAGTCAGTTTGAAGCAGCCAGAGATAAGGTCGCTCAGTTTATCGGTGCAAGCTCTTCAAAAGAGATCATCTGGACTCGTGGTGCCACCGAGGCGCTCAACCTAATTGCTCAAACCTACGCAAGAAGCACGCTTCAGCCCGGCGATGAGATCTTGGTTAGCGAAATGGAGCATCACGCCAACATTGTACCTTGGCAAATTGTGGCAGAACAAACCGGCGCTAGAGTCGTTAAAGTACCGATGACATCAGATTGTGAATTTGATCTACAAGCTTTTGATCATCTGCTTAATGATAAGACCAAAATTGTTGCATTAGCTCAGATAACCAACGTTACCGGTTCTCGTCAGCCGATTAAAGCTGTCATAGAAAAAGCCCACATGAAGAATGCGATTGTTGTGGTCGATGGCGCACAAGGCATCGTTCATGAGCCAGTTGATGTTTCTTCTTTAGATGCGGATTTCTATGTTTTCTCAGGGCACAAGCTCTATGCCCCTGCAGGTATCGGTGTCCTTTATGGCAAACTTGAATTGCTCGAAGTAATGCCACCTTGGCATGGTGGTGGCAAAATGGTCGAGCGCGTCTCTTTCTCTGGCACCACATTTTCTGAACTGCCTGGTAAATTTGAAGCTGGCACGCCAAACGTGGCGGGAGCCATCGCATTAAGTACAGCGATAGAATGGTTACATCAGTTTGAGCAGCACGATGTGGAAACTCACATCCACCAGCTACAACAGAAAACCTACCAAGCACTCAACCAATTGGATGATATCCAGGTTCTTGGCTACAAACCCAATTCAAGTGTGATTACTTTTGTGATGGATGGTGTTCACCATCAAGATATAGCGACTCTACTGGATCAGCAAGGTATCGCAGTACGTGCAGGACATCATTGTGCTCACCCATTAATGGATGCACTTAATGTGAAAGGAACGGTTCGAATTTCATTTGGTATTTACAACAACATGGATGATGTTGAAAAGCTCGTAGCGGCGATAGAAAAAGCCGTTGATATGCTTTAGGGAGTAGCGAAATTACTTAGGGTTGGCGTTTAACGTCAACCCTTTTTGCTTCTGTGTATCAAGGAGATATTAAGCACTTAGCTCTTGGATTTGAGCAACAATCGCTTTTAATCCATTACCGCGAGATGGGCTAAGGTGGGTAATTAGACCGATTTGTTCAAAGTAACCATCAATATCGAACGCTTGAACCTGCTCTGATGTTTTTCCATCATACGCAGCCATTACTAATGCAATCAGACCGCGAACGATACGCGCATCAGAATCAGCACAAAAGTGCCAAACACCGTCGATATTCTGAGAAACCAACCACACTTGGCTTTCACAGCCAGAGACAACCACCTGCTCACTTTTCAGTTCATCAGGCATCGTTGGCAGTTTCTTGCCCCATTGAATCACTTGACGATAACGGTCTTCCCAACCGCTGAAAGTCTGCATCTTTGCGACAATATCATCACTGGTAATTTCTTGGCCGAATGGAGAACTTGGAAATGACGTCATTTTTATATCCAGTAAATTCTTAGTAAGCTCAAAGTAACGAGTTACTTAGTATGCTTTTGAACGATCTTTTCTACGATACGTGAAACCGCCACAAAACCAAACGTAGCCGTTACCACCGTTGCTGCGCCAAAACCTGTCGCACAATCCATTCGTTTTGGCCCTTCTGCGGTCGCTTTCGCAGCACATACACTGCCGTCAGCTTGAGGATATTTAAGTTGCTCAGTCGAGAACACACAATCGATGCCAAACTTACGTGCTGGGTTCTTAGGGAAATTGTGATGACGACGTAATGTGTCTTTCAATTTCTTCGCTAACGGGTCTTGAATCGTCTTAGTCAGATCAGCCACTTTGATTTGAGTTGGGTCGACTTGGCCACCCGCACCACCCGTGGTGATCACTTTGATTTTGTTACTACGACAATACGCCAACAGCGAAGCCTTAGCTTTCATGCTATCAATCGCATCGAGAACAAAATCGAACTCTTTCGACAAATACTCAGCCTGATTGTCAGGACCAATAAAGTCATCAATCAGGTTCACTTTACACTCAGGGTTAATCAACTTAACGCGCTCAGCCATCACTTCGATTTTGCTCTTGCCAACCGTACCCGACATTGCGTGGATCTGACGGTTGATGTTGGTCACACACACATCATCCATATCGATCAAAGTCAGCTCACCTAAACCAGTACGAGCAAGCGCTTCAACCGCCCATGAACCTACACCGCCAATACCGATCACACACACGTGTGCTGCTCTAAGTATGTCGACTTCACTATTGCCATATAGGCGACGGGTGCCACCAAATCGTTGGTCATAGTTTTCTGAAGCTGGAGTGGTCAATTCACGCATTGTTGCCGCCAATTTATTTCTGAGAAAAAGAAAAGAGTGCGTTTTATACGCACTCTTGAATAAAAAGTCTAGGGGATTAGCGATTCGCTTTCAATGCCCTATTTTATTGTAGCTTACTCAACCTTTTCAGGAGGCAAAGCCCAAGGCGCTTCAGTTGCGCTGCCATCTAAACCGAGCTTCCACACACGACCAAAATGCTTGTAATGGCCCGCTTCTGTACCCGCTCGAGGGCCCATGCCGTGGTAAAGGTCCAAATGGTTTTGCTTAACCGCGCCGCCCGTATCCAAAACCAATAGCAGTCTTAGTTGATGAGCGCCGCTCCAAGTACCATCAGCATTCAATAATGGAACCTCAGCAAGAATCGGCGTCCCCATAGGCAAGATAGAGCGATCGCCCGCAACCGCCGCCATAGGTAATAGAGGAATGCCCGCGCTACCCATCACAGATAGGTCGTCTCTCGCTTCAAAAAACACGAAAGATGGGTTTTGCTCAAGCAGCTCTTTGACCACTTCAGGATCGTTTGCCAATACCCACTCTTTGATTGCTTTTAGCGACATTTTTTCGCGTGGAACTAAGCCTCGTTCAATCAGAACACGGCCAATGCTCACATAAGCTTTATTGTTCTTACCCGCGTAGGCGAAATACTGCAGCGTGTCATCATCACCGAAGTGTACAAATCCACTGCCCTGTACTTCCATCATAAATGGGTCGATACGGTTTGCTGAGTAACCTAACTCAAGGCCCTGACCTTCTAGTGCGCCGTTGTAAATCTCTTGGCGTGTTGGACACTCTTTACCACACTCAGGAAGCCCGTAAACAGGGTAACGATATTCTTCATTCGCTTCGTGGCGCAGCTCCATCACAGGAGAAAAGTAGCCCGTGAACAAAACATTGCCTTGTTTATCACCACCACCTAGTTGAGCGGTTTGAACGCCAAAATTCGCTAGCTCGCTTGGATCTCCACTCAGCATCGCCCACTCATTGAGTTGTTGATAAAGCGGCTCATAGATTTTAGCCATCGAAGGGGATTTAGAAACCACCATCTCAGCTTGTTCTGCAAATGCGGTGTAGTCTCTTGGTTTATTGGATTCAACCTGATCGACCTTATTCAAGGTGCGAGGAAATTCGTCATCAAGGTGTTGCTGAGCAAGATCAGTGGGTTGAGCACAGCCAAATAACAAAGAGGCAGCGACAAGGGGAAGCCATTTTTTAATCACAAGAGTCATCCTAAAAATTCTATGCATCGAGGATGACAAAAACAGTCAGATAACACAATCTTAGATTGTAAGAGTTTACAAGAAGATAACCTATCGGACGGAGTTATCGATATGGCCCTTAAGGCGGAAGATGGGATTGTAGTGACTGTCAGAATCGAGCACCATTTCTGTATTGTCAGAATTGGTCATGCGGAAGCGATAGGTTTTATCACCCGCCTTGTATTCAAAGTAGTTTCCATCAAAGTCAAAGCTCGTCGAAACAACAGACCCACGAACTGACACACCATTAGCATTCAGAACAAACTCATCGGTCGCATAATGTGCAACATCTTGCTCTATCCAAGTGCCGTATATCAGATTGTCGGGCGTCGCCGCATTTTGCACTCGGGAAAGCACATCGCCGAACAAAGAAACCACCGCAAACGAACCCACTAAGGCTAGAACCATTAAACAGCGTTCAATGATCTTACGCTTCAACTTAGATTGATTGCGCTGTTCAGCTTCGCTGTAGAGACCTTTGGTTATCTCATCGATTTTGTTCTTTGTTGCTGGAGCTTGTTGCATTCGGTGACTACTCATAAGGATGCTATGCGCATTCTACACTGAGACAGTTTATATATAGAAGCCTAGATAAGAATAGTTTGCGCTTTATTCCAAAAAGGTGTTGTTTACATTTGAATTTAAATGCTAAATTATCGAATAAATAAACAAAATGGACTTGTTCTGTGAAATTAAGAAGTACAGCGCTAGTAAAAGGTTTCAGACAATCAACCCCTTACGTAAATGCTCACCGTGGCAAAACCATGGTCATTATGCTGGGAGGCGAAGCCGTTGCCGACAGGAACTTTGGTAACATTATTAGTGATATAGCCTTGCTCCACAGCCTTGGAGTAAAGATTGTTCTCGTTCACGGGGCAAGACCGCAGATCAACCAATTGCTCGCCAAGCAAGATTGCCATACGCCTTATCACAAGAATATTAGGGTCACTGATGAATATTCTTTGGGCGTTGCTATGCAGGCTGCTGGACAGCTTCAACTTGCCATCACCGCACGCCTCTCAATGAGCTTAAACAACACGCCGATGGCAGGCACTCAACTCAATGTTATGAGTGGTAACTTCATTACGGCTCAACCGCTTGGCGTGGATGACGGTACGGATTATTGCCACAGCGGGCGTATTCGTCGAATCGATATCGAAGGGATCAATCGCACGCTTGACCAAGGTTCAATTGTACTGCTTGGCCCTATTGCCAGCTCCGTGACAGGCGAAAGCTTTAACCTACTTTCTGAAGAGGTCGCTACCCAAGTTGCTATTCGTCTAAAGGCCGACAAGCTGATTGGCTTCTGCTCCGAACAAGGGGTAACAGATGAACGCGGTAACGTGCTCGCCGAACTCTTCCCTAAAGATGCCAAGCAAATTCTAGAACGATTAACGGAATCTCAAAATCCTGCCGAAGACATGAGCACAGGAACACTGCGCTTCTTGAAAGGAGCGATCTCCGCTTGTCGAGCTGGTGTGCCTCGTTGTCATCTAATCAGCTACAAGGTAGATGGCGCATTAATCCAAGAGTTGTTCTCTTTTGACGGTATTGGAACCCAAGTGGTCATGGCTAGTGCCGAGCAAGTAAGACAAGCTCAGATCGACGATATTGGCGGCATCTTTGACCTTATTCGCCCTCTTGAAGAACAAGGCATCTTAGTGCGCCGCTCTCGAGAACAGCTAGAGCAAGAAATCCACCGATTTACCATTATTGAAAAAGACGGGCTGATTATCGGTTGCGCAGCGCTTTACGCATACCCGGAAGATCATATGGCGGAGATGGCGTGCGTGGCTATTCATCCTGATTATCGTGATGGCAACCGCGGGCAAATATTACTGGACTACATGCGTCATCAATCGAAGTCTCGTGATATCGACCAAATTTTCGTTTTAACCACACATAGCCTGCATTGGTTCCGTGAACAAGGGTTTTACGAGATCGGAGTTGATGAGCTACCGATGGAAAAACAGGGGCTGTACAACTATCAACGTAACTCAAAAATCTTAGCGTTAAATGTGTAAATAAAGTTTTGGACTAAAATCTCACTTCAAAGGAAAAATAATTGCAAATGTAATCGTTTTCTATATGAGATTTATTAACTATGCACTTTCACTCACACGTATAATTGTATAGAATTTAGACGCTTTAATAATCTTAACAAATGTTTTTATTGGAATTGCCATCTCGATAGTCATGTCGAACTCATTGAGGTGGTCACTGCACGGATTGCTATACCCGTTGACGGCCAGCACGCTAACATTAGCTCTGCTCGTTAATATAAACAGCAAAAAGAGCAACATTGATATGAGAACCATTGTTTGTAACTCGCTGCAAAGTTTTTGGGATATGGCTGATAACCAATTCTTAGAAGGGCTAGACGTACACTGCGTGTTCCCTGTTAGCGAGAATCTAAAAGAGTTTATTTTGAATTGCCAAGCAAAGTACAAGATAAACCACATATCGTTTACTCGAGCGTTTTTAGGCTCTGATTCCTAATAACGCTCAAAGCAACCAAGGATGGTTGCTTTGTGTTTGTCTAGCCCTAAGTTCAAAACCTTCTCTAGCCGTCCATAACGACTAATTCGTTAAGCGACTGCCTAAACCACTCACTCGCTCTGTTTTCACCTTAATCCCACGCTTCAACACATTTGTATCGCTGAACATCATCAGTCGTTTCTTCGCACGTGTAATACCTGTATAGATAAGCTCCCGCGTTAAAATAGGGCTGAAATCTGGCGGCAAGATCATTAAGGTCAGATCAAATTCACTACCCTGAGATTTGTGTATTGTCATTGCATAAGCCGTTTCATGATCGGGCACTCGGCTTGGTAGCACAGCTTTTACGCTGCCATCGGGCAACTCAAAATAGACCTTCAAACGAGGGGTTAAGTCAGGTTGACTAGAACCCGCCTCAAGCATACAGATACCAATATCACCATTGTACAAACCCAAGCCATGATCATTTCGCGTCACCATAACAGGACGTCCGTGATACCACAGCTCATCATTATGAGGGCTCACCAAACGCCTTGCGGCCAGTGCTCTTTCAATTCTGTGGTTGAGGCCTTTAACACCAAAATCCCCTTCACGAATGGAACACAACAGTCGGCATTGGCTGAACAAATCGAGTACCGATTTCGCTCTCGCTTCTTGAGTTTCTAACTCTTCCAACGGCACATTCATTCTATTGAGGTACGCACCATACTCGTTAACCAAAGTACGCAGCATCAGGTTATAGCTGTCACTCGACAGAGGGTGGTTTTCGATATCGCCAAAACCTTTGGCAAACACTTGGTCTACTTGATTCGCAGAACCATTATTGATTGCTTTTGCCAGCTGACCGATACCGGAGCGCGCATCGAAACGATAACTCTTCTGCAGCATACACAAGCTATCCGCAATCGCAGGCGGATTCACCGCTCCAGCTTTGTCTTGTCTTGGTTTAGCTATCGCATCAAAACCTGTCATCTCTGCAATCAAATTGCCTTGCGCTGTGCTGTACCCTGCAGAGTTGAATGAACAGATATCACCGAGCACAGCACCTGCCTCTACTGAAGCGAGTTGGTCTTTATCACCCAATAAGATGAGCCTTGCGTGCTCAGGAAGTGCATCCACCAGCTTATACATCATCGACAGATCAACCATTGAAGCTTCATCCACTACCAAGATATCAAGGTGGAGTGGATTGCGTCGGTTATGTCTAAACTCAGCACGGTTAGGAATCGCGCCGAGTAATCGATGTAACGTGCTCGATTCAGTTGGTATGTTGGCCTTCACTTCAGGCGCTAATGGCAGCTGCTCAATCGCTTTACCAATCGACTCGGTTAAACGCGCCGCCGCTTTACCTGTCGGTGCCACCAGCTTAATCGTTGGCGTTTTACCTTGGCTGAGCGATTGCTCGATCATCGCCGACAGTAATTTGGTTACTGTGGTCGTTTTACCAGTACCCGGCCCACCAGAAATCACCGCAAAACGACGACTCAGCGCCACCGCTGCCGCGACTTTTTGCCAGTTCAAACATGCCGATAACGGCACCAAGTCGTCCAACACATCTAAGTCCGTCACCTGCTTAGCTTGTACAATCGCTTGGTCGATTGATCCCCAATCTAAAGCCTGCTCATTCACAATATCAAGATGGTCACACACCAATTGTTGGCGTAATACCTGAGACGTCTGCTGATTTGCTTCAGCCCTGGCTAAGGCGTTAAACAGAAAATGATAGCTACGTGCAAAAAGCAGATTGAGCGTTTCAGTCAGCGCTTTTTTCTGCTCAGTATTGAACTCTACCGGCTTACTTAAACGGTTTAAGGTCTCAGCCAACACAACTTCGTAGTTCCAATAACGCTGTAAATAGACACGCTGCCCATCGAACATTAGAGGCTTAACACAATCGTTGGTCGTTCCCACTAAGTTTGATGATTGAAGCACAGCCACCCAATCAATACCCAACAGTTTTTGGTTCAATTGCAGTGCAGTTTCACCGTATAACCCAAGTAACTGAGCAAGATCTGCCGCTAGTTCAGGGCCTGTCGTATGCTGCTGTATAAGCTGAGTACAAATGTGTCCTTTGCCTAATTCATGGCTCACTACCCCCGCGAGAAAGCCGATCTCTTGAGGGTAGCTCGTGGCTTGCTGAGCAAGAAAACGGGCAAATTGATAATCCAACTGACGAATAGAACCCTTATCCGCAAGAAACTGGAGTACATCCATCAGTTGCTCAGGAATAAGTGAAACTGGCTTTGCTGTGTTCGCAGTATCTATGCCGGTATTAGTGGTCGTTGTTGTCATTATAAAAGCCCCATCTGTCCAGTTTCATCGTCATTCAATTGTGCCGAACGTCTGTCTATCACTTTACCGTCAATCAATTGATCCATTTCATCAAGTAAAGCCAGTGTTGGTTTCGCCGAGAAAATACCTTGCTGAGATTGGCCGTCCATTCCTCGTAAGAACAAGTAGTACACGCCACCAAAATGTTGTTCGTAGCTGTAATTGGCAACTCGGCTGCGTAAGAAACGGTGCAACGCCAATGCATAGATTTGATATTGCAAATCATAGCGATGGTCGGCCATCGCCGATTTCAATGCCTCGCCATGGTAGACAGCAACATCATCTCCTAAGTGATTCGATTTCCAGTCGAGTACATAGTATTTACCTTGGTGCTCAAACACCAAATCGATGAAGCCTTTCAACATACCTTGCACGGTTTGGAAACCTAGATCGCCCGCTTTGGCTGACAATGGATCGTGATATTGAATGGTTTGATTCAGTTCAGATGCAGCCAATACTTCGATCGGCAGTAAGAATTCCATCTCAACTAAACGTTGCGTCGAGTCTTTCTCGCTTAGCTTTAAGTTCTTGCCGTCTAATGCGGTGTTCAGCACTGTATCGACCAGTTGCTGAAGCACAGGTAGCCACTCTAATTCATATTGCTCTGATTCTAATAAGTGAGTGATTACTTGCATGTTATGTTCACTGGTTGCTGGCTCGGTAAATTCAACCTCCTCAAACAAGGTGTGTAAGAAAGTACCTGGGCGAGCACCACGAGGGAACGTAAAGATAGAGCGTTCAGGCTCAATCAACTCAGACTCATCCTGCTCATCAGCCGAGTCAATATCAAAACCAGACACCTCAATGGTCGCGTCATGACTCGCACCGTGACTGCCCTGTTTGACAAGCCCCGAGTAACTGGTGATGCGCCAAGCTCGGTCAATTGAAGCCTTAAGTTCACTGGCCTGTAAGTCGTCACTCACTTGCTCTGTTTGCACAAAAATTTGTTCGTGAGCGGTAGGTGTTTCGGCTAACAGCACACTGGAATTCTTACCCTCAATAGCCGATAGAGCTTGATGCAATTCGGTAATACCCTGCTCTTGTCCGTTTTGAACCAAGTAGCCCATCGCACTCAAATGCACGCCTGTCGGTTCTTTGGTTGAACGCCCTTTACGTAGCGGTGCCATGCCAATAAAACATCCATAAACAGCACGAGTCAGCGCCACGTAAATCAAACGTAAGTCTTCCGCCAATCGCTCTTTGTCGGCTTGCGCTAAGGCACTATCGCTACCCGTAATATCAAGTACCGTGGTATCTGAGTCATGGTCGTAGAACTTGCCTTCGCTCGCTTCTCGGTAACTCGCGACAAATGGGAGGAATACAAGGTCATATTCCAAGCCTTTCGATTTATGAATGGTAACGATTTGAACCAAGTTTCTTTCTGATTCAAGGCGTTGAATGTCGTCGTCACTGCCACCTAAACCATTTTGAGCATCGGAAATCGCTTCTGCTAACCAACGCAACAAACCGTAATCACTATCGAGTTCTTGTCTTGCTTGTTGCAACAATTCGCCAATGTGCATTAAATCAGTGAGTGAGCGCTCACCATTTTCTTCTTCCAGTAAGCGTTCCGCGAGATGTCGTTTACTGATCACGCTGCGAAGCATTGGCAACACGCCGCGCTGAAGCCACAACTTACGATATTCTCTAAACTCGTTAACGACGTTTTCCCACACCACTTCATCGTTGTTGAGTTCATCCAATGATGCGGCATCCAGAGCAAACAACTCCGACGCTAAACTGGCGCGTAATGCTCGGTCATTTTCAGGTGTCAGCACCGCCTGCAACAAACGTTGAATATCTTGTGCGACCAAGCTGGTGAACACACTGTCTCGGTTGGATAAATACACGCTCGCAATGCCTTGTTCCGACAACGCGTTCTTAATCAGACGACCTTCACTACCGGTTCGAACCAAAACAGCAATATCACCCGCATTCACGGCATGTTGTTTTTTGCCGTTATCAAAATAGGCTTGCTGGTTTTGAGAAGCGGTCAGAATGGTTTGAATTTGACTCGCCGTCGCCTCTGCCATTGCCTTGTGATATTCGCCCTTTGGTAACGGCTTGTCTTCAGCCTCTTGCAGCCAAAAGGTGAGTGCGTGCTGAGTTTCTCCGTTCATCACCCATTGGCGTTTGTCGGCCGATGGACTGGCAGCAACGGGCAAGAATGGAATGTCTTGATCGTAGATAAACGGGCTATCCGAGTTCATAAACACTTGGTTTACTGCACTGACCATATCGGCACTTGAGCGCCAGTTAGTGCCTAAGGTGTAGTGAGCACTAACTTGGTTTCTCGCCTTGATATAGGTAAAGATATCTGCGCCACGGAAGCCATAAATCGCCTGCTTTGGGTCACCGATCATAAACAAGCCGCACTGCGGATTATCAAGATAGATTCGGCTAAAAATACTGTATTGCAGTGGGTCGGTATCCTGAAATTCATCGATCATCGCCACCGGGTAGAGCGTGCGAATCCTTTCCACCAGCAGTGACTGCTCATCGACATCGATCGACGCAGATAACTGGGTCAGTAGGTCATCAAACGACAACCACTGCTTTTGCTGTTTCGCCTTGGCGAGCATAGTTCGACAATGAGTAATCGCATGCGCCAATAACGGAGCTTTCAAATCAGCTGGGTGATTTAAGAAATCCTCAATCGCTCCGAAAACTGCATGCTGAGGTGCAGTGCCTTTCGGTGTTTTTTCAATGAGAGTGGCTTGCGAGAACTTCTCTAACTTATCTGGATATTTATAATCATGAGTGTCGCTCTGCGCCCATGCTGTCACCGCTTCTAACCATGTCGGCAGAGACTTCTTGGTGTAGCTACGTTTGTTCACATCCGAAGCAGAGATCAAAGCCAAAAAGTCCGCTTCGGATTCACACCATAGCGCTTTAAGTTGCTTCACTTTATCTAGGTTTTGGTTGTGCAGAGTTTGCAGGTCGCCCGACATCGCATCTACCGTCAATTTCAGCGGAGACCCTGTCAGATAACGATTTACGTCTGCTAATAACGCAGCCGGTGAACCCCAAATATTACGAACCTCACCAGCCAGTTGAGTCGGCAGCGGGTAAAACTGCTTACGCCAGTAGTCAGCAACCACTTGCGCTTTTAGGTGACTTTCATCGGTCACAAATTCATTATCAAAGCGGCTTCCAGACTCGAAGGCATTTTGAGTCAACATACGCTGACAGAAGCCGTGAATGGTGTAGACCGCCGCTTCATCCATTTGCCTTTCGGCATTGAGCAGTGTTTTCGCAGCGCCTGCGTGGTCTTCGATCTCTTGCAACAGAGGCGCAATCACTGGGTCATCACTTTGCCCGCGAGCAAACGCAATGCGTGCATCATGGATTCGTGCACGGATACGATCTCGCAGCTCTGCGGTTGCCGCTTCGGTAAAAGTCACGACCAGAATTTGATCTACGGTAAGTGGCTCATGATGTCGGGTAGCTTCTGTAAGCTCTCCTGTTGGTGCTGCCGTGCCGTGTCCGAGCAGTAAGCGTAAGTACAAGCCAGCGATAGTAAATGTTTTACCAGTACCCGCCGATGCTTCAATTAAACGCGCGCCATGAAGTGGAAACGTCATGGTATTGAGTGTCTGTGGAGCAATTACCTGAACACTGCTTGTGGTCGTCATGCCTTACTGCCTTCTGATAAATATGTTGTTACAAATGTGACCTAGCGTGGAAAACGTCATTCAATTTACGTCCTACGCTGATTTGTTAATAGTTAGTGCGATCTCTCTCACGGATCAATTCGGATCGCCTCGCTACTATGCGCCCACGACTTCAGGAGCGCGTACGAGTTTTGTACTTTACGGCGTTACTTTGAACCACAGAATAATGGTCCCTCTGACCTGTGGCCGTACAGCGAACGCCCTACACTAATAATGATTTACTGGCGGCCACTTTATTTCCTGTACCTTGCTTCTATTCACCTTGATTCCCTTCATCTTGAAAGCAAGCGTACCAAACGCTTACCAGCGACTCTCTTTTGTCTTTCATTAATTCAGCGCACTCGCTATTGATCTTGTCGATCACAGCCACCTACTCCTGATCTTCCAGATCGGCAGTAGCCAACCTTGCCGCCTGTAGCACAAGCGTTGAATACATACGCGACTCAGTAGCCAATTCATCGTCCCATTTAGACCAGATTCGTGAGATGTAGGTATCTCTACCCTCGCCCGTGAAGGCGAAGCTGTCATTAAAGGTATCGGCCATTTTCTTGAGTGACTTTTCTTCATCATCGACCCACTTACCACGGCTAAAGCCCGCTTCAACACCAGCTAATGCCGTTTTCGGGAAGTATGGCAATGGTGCAGTCATACCTTGATAAAACAATCGTACTAACTCAGCTAATATACTCTTCGCTTGCTGCGCATCGCCGATAGGTTGTAGCGTTTGGTGAACCACGCCCTCTTTTCTGTCATAGCCAATAATATGGGTCGTTTTTCCGTGTCCCATAACAGCGCAGGATAGATGATCAATCCACGCAGCCAAGTAATCTTGAGAGCGTATTTTGCCGCTACGGAAACGCACTAGACCTGATTGATAGTTTTGAGTTAACCACCCCATCAAGCGAACAGGCTTGCCTTCGCCTAACACGTCAAACTCGATATTCACTTCGAGATCTTGCTGCGGTGATCCGCTCACAAATCTAATCTCTTTGGCTAAGTCTTCCGCTTGAACACGATTGGTTTCAAATTCGATGTCACCAAAGGCGCCGACCGGTAATCGACCTTGGGCTTTTTGCTCAGAGACAAACAGTCGCACCGCTTCGTCTGCGCCTTCTGGGTGGTCCAGCAACACTTGCAGCAGCGCATCTTTAAGCTGGAAGCTTTCTAAGCCATTAAGCACGAACGGCTCGTCGTCTTCCATTACCGGAAGCGGTGGCTCAAACACGACTTTTAGACGGCGATTAAAGAAGTATTGCACCGGCAAACGCCAGAAACGCTGTAGCTCAACCAAATCGAGTTCTAACGGATAGCTCGCACCAAGCAAATAGTCATCCAAAGCGCGATTGAATTCACCACTGCGCTCACCAGAACGATTTGCCGCAGGAAGCCATTCTTTGGCGTAGCTCAATACATGACCTGCATCAC
Source organism: Vibrio sp. 10N.247.311.49 (assembly GCF_041467655.1). Taxonomy (NCBI): domain Bacteria; kingdom Pseudomonadati; phylum Pseudomonadota; class Gammaproteobacteria; order Vibrionales; family Vibrionaceae; genus Vibrio; species Vibrio sp. 10N.247.311.49. The sequence continues at coordinate 149,223 of NZ_JBFSVA010000006.1, read as the reverse complement.
CTTGCGTAAAGGCTGCTGGGCTAAATGGTGTCATGGTGTGTTCAAAGCTGATTGCTTGAGTCAGTTTGATACCAGAATCATCACTTGGTAATGATTGGTCTTCACTTAGGCAGTAGTTCTGGTGGCAGTACTCAATCAACTCAGAAACCAATACCGACGGTACTCGCTCAGTATTATCTTGAATCGAGCGGCCGACATAACTGATGTATAAACACTCTTGCGCCGACAACATCGCTTCTAAGAATAGGTAACGGTCATCATCACGACGAGAACGATCTCCCGGACGAGTGCGTCCGTTCATCAAATCAAAACCTTCCGGCGGCATTGAGCGTGGGTAAACACCGTCATTCATGCCTAATAGACAAACAGTTTTGAACGGGATAGAACGCATCGGCATCAGGGTACAAAAGTTCACTTGCCCCGCTAAGAAACGCTGACTGATACGCGCACCCGACAGTTTATTGTTTAAGTACTGATAGATAATGCTTAGCGATAGTTCTTGTTCGTACAAGGCATCATCAAGCTGTTCATTCAGTTGAGAAAGTGCATCACGAATCGACTTAAGCACCACCTCGCCTTCTAGCTCAACGGCGAAGAAATCATCAATCATTTGCAGCAAGGTTTCACGCCACATATCGATGGATTGCGTCTCAGCAAGGCGTTGACGGTAATGGGCAATACGATCAATAAAGTGCGCTAACTTACCAGCAAGTTCGGCGTTAATGCCCTGAACTTCGTTATAAGCTGCAATTGGAGAGTGTCCAGTTTCAAACAAACCTGCGGAATCCGACATCGCATAACCCAGTAACATACGCTGGATACCAAATAGCCAAGTATTTTGCTCGGTGGCAGGCAAATCAAACTCTGTTGCCGTAGAAGAATCGACGCCCCAGCGGATACCCGCTTCTTCAACCCACTGCTTAGCTTGTTCAAATTGAAATTCATCAATACCGAAGCGTGCCATCATCGCTGGGATTTCTAATAGCTCTAGAAGTTCAGAAGCTAGACAACGCGTGTTCGGTAACGCGACCAACTGCATGAACGCGGTCAGAATTGGGCTCTCTTGGTCTGCCGTTCTATCCGAGATCGAGTAAGGGATATAACGCTCACCCGGAGCATTACCAAATACCGCCTGAATAGCAGGGCTGTAAGCATTGATGTCTGCCACCATCACAATGATATCGCGTGGTTTTAAGCTTGGATCAGCATCAAACATCGCTAACAACTGGTCATGGAGAACCTCCACCTCGCGCATTGGGCTGTGACAAGCGTGTACCGTCAACGAACGATCGCCCAGCTCAACCACTTGTTTGTGGTTGCTGGAGTCTAAGATGTGATCGTCTTGGTGCTCTTCTAACTCAAGAATATCGGCTTGCAGTTGATGCAGCAGGCTGTCTCTCTCGACATCAATAAAGAACTCATGCTCTTCGCTGTCTGATTGAGACAGCAAGAACAGGTTATCTCTGCCCAGTTTACCCATAGACGCCAGTAAGCTATTACTGACCGCTTGGCTGGTATGCAGTTCGTCTTCAATATTGGCTTCAATGCCATCTTTTAATGGTGAGACTTCGCCTTCTAGCTGAGGTAAACCATCAACCAAAGCAAACTGCTTACGACGCTGCGCTTCCACTCTCGCCAAGTATTTACGGTCACGAATATCGCCCCAGTAATGTTGGCAAGGGTTGGTAAACATCAGGTGGACATCAATCTGCTCGCCAAGCGCTTTCAATGCGTCCATATAACGAGGAGGCAGTGACGAAATACCAAACACAAACAGACGCTTAGGTAAGTGTTGTAGCTGACCTTGTTGATTGGCTAACGCTTCAATAAAGTCGTGATACAAGTTACCACGGTGATACTTCGATTGGCCTTGAGACAGGGTTTGCTCATAGAGTGTCTTCCACAAAATTGGCTGCCAAGGATGTTCTTGTTGCCCCCCATCATCAATTAACTCGGCAACGGGCTCTCCCGCTTCCCACATCGCCATCCACTCCGGTCGATACACCAAGTAACCATCGAAGATGTCGGCAATTTTCTCTGCCAATTGGTACAACTTCGAATCATCTTCGTCGTTTTCAAGGTAGCGTTGTAGAGGTAAAAAATCAGGGTGGTCAAGCTTAGCGGGTAACAAACTCATCAGCTTCCATGTCATCGCTTCCTTGTTAAAAGCACTGCGTTTAGGTACATCAGGAAGCACTTGGGTAAACATATCCCAAATGAAGGTTGCTGGAAGAGGAAAGTCTATATTTGCTGCTACACCAAACTCTTTGGCGAGTTCCATCTTAAGCCATTGAGACATACCTGGGCTCTGAACCAAGATCTGCTCTTTTTCGAAAGGGTTGGCTAAAGGATCACTTTTGATTAAATGAACGAGAAGGATTTTTAAAGTATCGACTTTATTGGAATGGTAAACAGTAAACAAAGTGCACTCACGCTAATCTTGCCACAATATAAAGCCAGATTAGCATAAGTGCCGAGTTTGGATTAGGAATATAAGCTTATGAAATACTGAAAACTTAAGCTCCGTTTATCTTTTGAACTATTGCTTCTTACAATCTACTGCCTACCGCGCTTAGAACACGGTGAGGTTTGTAATTCATGTAATAACGAACCGCCACATAACCCACTACAAACGTTGCCACAATCAATTCTAGATACGCTAGGCCAAACACTTGATTGATGTAATGCGCTTCAATACCTTGTGCTTGCATCCACGCAGCCAGTTTGAACAAGGCTGTTGCACCAATCACGATTGGGAAGGTAAACGCTGCATAACCAGGGCTAAATGGAAGACGAAGTAGTTTGAAAAACGCCATATAGATAATGAACGTCATCAACACTGCAATACCAAATAGTAAGCCAATGATCACAGGTGAAGGGTTAGCAGTAACGGTTAAGTAACCCGCCAAAGATAGGCTTGCCGGTGCTGCCATAATCGCAATCGTTGGTTTTGCAGCATCTGGCACTTCGTGAGAGAAGATCAAACGGTAAACCATGATTGGTAGCATTACTGCGTAAACCAATAAGCCGAATACCAAAGTCGCGTTAGCTACTGGCTCTAAAACTGGATTACCTGAGAAAGAGACGTCAGCGACGATAATACCGATCGGTGGCACAAACCAGCTTGGCACCATGTGGTGAATCTCAAAGTTTTTAGCTCTGTGGTACAAAAAGCTCGTTAGAAACACAACATGCAAAGCCACAGAAGCCAACCACATAGCTTCTTGTAAGAATTGAGAGATTGGCGCCAAAGACGCTGACACCACAATGCACCCCATTGCAAATGTTGGTACCACACTGCCGACAACAGGGTGAGCAAGATCTTCACGCAATAGATGACCATGAATCAAAAATTTCACAGCTAAAACAAGAAGTAATACCGCCGCAATGCCAGCACTGATCCACTGCACCAAACCCGGTGTGTGTAAGATACCTTGTGCGACTAGAACACCATCCCAACACCAGCCTAAGCTTGCAATTGCGAGTGCTAACCCTGCCATGGGTGTTGGAGCTCCTGTTAATCTATATTTAATACGTTGAATCATGTCAGCCTCTCTTAAACCTAATTCACTAAGCTTGTGAACTCATCAGCTTGTTGAAGCCATAATACGCTTGCGCTTCGTTAAACAATATCCAATTATATATAACAAGTGTTCATCAATACTGAACAGAATCCATTTTCACCAGCAGAGTAAAACTAGGAATCTGATGGCTAATATTTCAATAAAACAGCTCAAAGTGTTCGTCACTATTACTCAGCACTCGACATTGACTGCTGCCTCTGAGGCTCTGTTTCTGTCTAAAGCTGCGGTCAGCATGGCACTAGGCGAAATGGAGAAACAACTCGGCCACTCTCTATTTGACCGGGTCAACAACCGATTAATTCTCAACCAAGAGGGACATAAGTTACTTCCATTGGCGGATGAAATATTACATCGTGCTGCTGGTATTGATGTTTTGTTCCGTGATGATCAGCCTTTAAGTGGCAATCTAAAGGTCGGCGCGAGTGACACGATTGGTAATCAGGTCGCACCGTTTATTTTGTCAGGCTTTCGCGAACGAACTCAACATCAGGATCAAAGCTTGTTCATTTCAAACAGTGCACTGATCTGCCAAAAGTTGGTGGATTATGAACTTGATATCGCGCTAATTGAAGGAAAAACATTACACCCTGAACTCATTTCGAGTCAGTTTAGCAGCGATGAAATGTGCATTATTGTTAGTAATCAACATCCTCTCGTTGCCAAAGAAAAAGTGATTTTAAGCGATTTAGAAGACAGCCATTGGATTTTACGTGAATCAGGCTCAGGGACTCGCGAGTTTTTCCTTCGTGCCGTCGCACCGCGCATCGAACATTGGTATGAATCTTTTGAACTCAACACCACAGAAGCAATCATCAACTCTGTTTCTGCCGGTCTTGGCTTTGCCTGTTTGTCTCGTTTAGCTGCTCAGCGAGCGATCGATTCAGGCCGAGTAAAAGCGCTTAATGTGCCACTTGATATGAAACGCCGATTCTGGATGCTGGTCCATAAAGACAAATATCAAAGCCCACTGCTGAAATCTTTCATGAGTTATTGTGAAGACTGGGCGGCACATCAAGATTGAGGCCGCATAGTACGGGCTCCAACTGGACTTTTAACATCAGAAACTGTATAAAAAGCCAGTAAAATTTATCAAACTTAGAGGATTAACCATGGCTGTTATCGTCAAGTACGTGGTGGAACGCAACGGAGAAGAGAAAATGACTTTTACCTCTAAAGCCGAAGCTGACGCATACGACAAAATGCTGGATATGGCTGATGAGCTTTTTGAACTGTTAGGCAAAAGCGATTTAGTTGAAGATGAAGGCAAGCAAGAAGAACTTGCAATGTACCTAGCGAAGAACAAAGAAGAAGTTCTTTACGCATTAGGTGCTAAGCGTAAGCCAGCTCCGAAAAAAGCTAAGAAGCTTGAAGCTGTTGAAGACGCAGAAGAAGATGCAGCTTAACTAGCTGATACCTTTCTAAAAAACGTCAATGACGCCTCTAATCAGAGTTCGTTATTGGCGTTTTTTTATACTTATCGAAATATAATGAAGCTTGTTTATAGTCGAAATCGCTCTAAACATTCGCTTGCATGAAAGTGTGAGGAAGATCTAATCTATAGCCATCAGGTGATGGGGTTCCACCTAAGCTTTTGCTTCAACCGCCCGTTCTTTCCGAACAGTGCTAATGACTCCTACAGAATCGAAAACAGGTAATACTGTTGGACGTATCGCTATTCCTCCATTTTGAAATGGACTTAGTCTATTAAGACCAAGTTCCATGACACCTTTGGATTATCGATACTCAAGATCTGTAGTGAATTAGCCGCACCTCTTCCAACACGTCCTGTTTTCTCAACGCCCTAGGCCTTAAATGGCTCTATAAGTGAGAAAACATTATGCACTACTCTTCAGAAATTCAATCAATGTGCCCTATTCAAAGGGGTGATCTTCACAATTCAGCTCCAATTCCAGTTGAAGGCGCAATGGTTAGCCCAAAAGATGTCATCGCTATTTCTGGCTTAAGCCACGGTGTTGGCACTTGTGCACCACAACAAGGTGCTGCAAAACTGACTCTTAACGTAAAAAACGGCATCATCGAAGAAGCATTAATCGAAACGATTGGTTGTTCAGGTATGACTCAATCTGCCGCGATGGCTGCGGAAATCCTCACCGGAAAAACCATTCTAGAAGCGCTGAATACTGACTTAGTATGTGACGCGATTAACGTAGCGATGCGCGAAATCTTCCTGCAGTTTGTTTACGGTCGAACTCAGTCTGCTTTCTCTGAAGGTGGCCTAGAAATCGGCGCAGCATTGGAAGACTTAGGTCAAACACAGCGTAGCCAAGTCGGCACCAGTTATTCAACCTCAGCGAAAGGCGTTCGTTACCTAGAACTTGCAGAAGGTTACGTAACTAAGCTTGCACTTGATGATCACAGCGAAGTGATTGGCTATGAATATCTCAACCTCGGCAAAATGATGAAGGCGATTAACCAAGGTGTACCAGCGAATGAAGCTGCTGACCTTGCGACAGGGACTTATGGTCGCTTCGACGAAGCCGTGACCACCATTAACCCACGCCAACAATAATTTTTGCCAATAAAAGAGGAAAGATATGATGAACACTCAATTTAATGAATCAGTAACTCGCGTATTGGCAGAAATGAACTTCGACTCTTTAGAGCAAGCAAACCAATACTGTTTATCACACAATGTCGATCCAAAAGCATTAGTGATGGACACTCAACCTATCGCATTTGAAAGCGCAGCTGACGCTTACACTCTTGGTGCAGCATTGGCTCTGTTCCGTAAAGCGAACAACGCAGAACAAGCAGCGAATATCATTGGTGAAGGCCTTCAAGCATTCACAAAACCCGGCAGTGTTGCGGAGCAACGCCAAGTCGGTATCGGCCATGGCGCACTGGCTGCTCGCCTTCTCAATGAAGAGAGCCACTGCTTTGCTTTCCTTGCGGGTCACGAATCTTTTGCTGCTGCAGAAGGTGCGATCAAGATTGCACTGAACGTGAACAAATCACGCAAAACACCATTGAAAGTTATCTTGAACGGTCTAGGTAAAGATGCCGCTTACCTAATCTCTCGCATCAATGGCTTTACTTATGTTCGCACTCAATTTGATTACCAAACGGGTGAGCTAGTTGAAACAGAACGTCGCCGCTTCTCACAAGGCCCTCGTGGCGAGATCTTGTGTTACGGCGCTGATGATGTACGTGAAGGTGTAGCGATCATGCACAGAGAAGAAGTGGATGTGAGTATCACGGGTAACTCAACCAACCCAACACGCTTCCAACACCCTGTTGCTGGTATCTACAAAGCAGAACGCACTCGCCAAGGTTTGCCATACTTCTCAGTTGCTTCAGGTGGCGGTACAGGTCGAACATTGCACCCAGATAACGTAGCAGCAGGCCCAGCGTCTTACGGCATGACCGATACCATGGGCAGAATGCACGCTGATGCTCAGTTCGCAGGTAGCTCTTCAGTTCCTGCTCACGTGGCGATGATGGGCTTCATCGGCATGGGCAACAACCCAATGGTCGGAGCGACGGTTGCATTGGCTGTGGCAGTGAGTGAATCTCAACACGCATAACGACAAAGTGAGTCCCACAATCTGCCTGTTATGTAGAGTCTGTTAGTTGAGAATCAAGCAATAACGGACGACTAAAACTCTACACCTATCACTAAAACCAAACAGCCAGCCTTATGCTGGCTGTTTTTTATTCACACTTGCTCTACTATCTATTTCTAATAATTATTTGTATCTAAGATTAAATACATTCTGCTGTCGTATTTAACTACATATTTTCAAAGGAATAATATGAAAGAGCTCATCATTCATACCATTACCGTGTTCATGGGCTTTTTTGCCATCATGAACCCTATCGCCAACACACCGATCTTTCTTTGATTAACAGGTGATAATGATAGGGAAACGGTCAAGTCTATCGCTTTCCGCTCAGTGTTCATCGCCTTCATCATCGTCAGCACCTTTGCTGTCTCGGGTAAACTCATCTTCGACCTCTTTGGTATCACGCTTTACGCGCTTCGTATCACCGGCGGGATCCTCGTGTTCTTGATTGGCTTTCATATGCTGCAAGGTGACTCAACACACTCTAAAGCAAAAGAGAAGGTCAACTCAGACGCTCAACAAGATGCGGCGCTCAGTATCGCCGTCTCGCCACTGGCAATGCCAATATTAGCCGGACCGGGCACCATTGCCACCGCGATGAACTTTGCCAGCACCGAAGGCATCTACGAAACCATCGTCGCCTTTGGCCTACTATGCGCCTTAACCTACGTATTGTTTGTATTTGGCGAGCGCTTCGTTAAAGCCGTTGGACCAAGTGCATTGAATGTAATTACCCGAATGATGGGTTTGATACTCGCCGTTATTGGTATGCAGATGCTGATTGAAGGTATTGAACAAGCTCATAAGGCGCTGTTTATCTAAAGAGGGGATTCACAGGAGAATGTTGATTAACGCACCAATCAATTTGTGTTGATCTGCAGTGTTTTCTCATTGCAGAAAACTATCTCTCAAAAGACAAGCAATATCATTTTACAGACTTTATCCCGATACGCCCTTTCATAACGAGGGCGCTCTCTTTATGATGAACGCAATTAAATTAACTTTGCTAACGGCAGCGCTTGTTATTCGAGCCGTTGTTTTGGAATAGCAAAATCAAGACTCAACACATGGAGATTCAACATGGCTTATTTTTCACTAGCCTTCGGTACGGCAACCAAAAATCGCGACAATAAAATCATTGAAGCGTTCTTCCCTAACCCGCTTCTAAACCCAAGCGACGCTCTTGTAGCAGCTGTAGCTGAAGTGTCAGGTTACGCTGAAGGCAACCAAGCTATCGAAATCTCTGCTGCACAAAGCGCAGAACTGGCGAAAGCATTCGCAGCAAACGATGATGCAGCTAACGCATCTTTCGCAGAAAAAGCGGCAGCGTCTGAACAGCCACTTGTTCTTGTTGTTCTTGCTACTGACGAGAAGCCAGCATCAGTTGCTGAAGGCTTCCTAAAGCTACAACTTATCTCTAACCGCCTAGTACAACCACACGGTACGGTACTGGACGGCATCTTCGGTCTACTGCACAACATCGCATGGACAAACGAAGGCCCTATCGACCTACCTGAGCTGGCTGAGCGTCAAATCGAAGCTCGCCTTGCAGGTCGTGCTCTGTCTGTAGATTGCGTAGACAAGTTCCCTAAAATGGTGGACTACGTAGTACCAACAGGTATTCGTATTGCTGACACTTCTCGTGTTCGTCTTGGCGCACACGTAGGCGAAGGCACAACAGTAATGCACGAAGGTTTCATCAACTTCAATGCTGGTACAACTGGCGTGAGCATGGTTGAAGGTCGTATCTCTGCGGGTGTTGTTGTAGGTAACGGTTCAGACATCGGCGGCGGCGCTTCTATCATGGGTACTCTGTCTGGTGGCGGTACGATGGTTATCTCTATCGGCGAAAACTGCCTACTAGGCGCAAACGCGGGTCTTGGCTTCCCTATGGGTGACCGTTGTACAGTTGAGTCTGGTCTTTACGTGACTGCGGGTACTAAGGTTCGCATGCTAGATAAAGAAGGCAATGAAGTAGAAATCATTAAAGCTCGCGATCTTGCTGGCGTGTCTGATCTTCTGTTCCGTCGCAACTCAATCACAGGCCAAATTGAATGTCTTGCGAACAAGTCTGCTGTTGAGCTAAACAGCGAACTACACAGCAACAACTAATCTAAGCGCTAGATGCTAGATGCTAGATGCTAGATGCTAGATGCTAGAAAATAATAAGCCGCTGGGGTTCAATCCAGCGGCTTTTTTGTATGTTCTGGGAATCATTATTGCCCCATTACCAGTCAGAGTTAACAGAATGTTAACATGTATTTACCCTACTAAAAGTAATCCCTTGTCTGTTGGATATTTGCAAGGCAAACTGCTGGGCAAAAGTTCGAAAACACTCTGAATGTCTAAAAATCGCCATATTTTTCGAAACTAGGGATTTTATATCATTGGCTTTTCGGTTTCGGTGGCTGAAAGTTTGGGATAATTTGAAAACCATTTGGACATAGCTATGCCTGTACTCTTACCAGAGTACTAGCGGCAAAAGTTTCATAATTTCTGTTGCGCTGCGCTTACAAACCGATAAGAACATAAATCGATATCTACTTAGCCATCTTTACATACCTTTACATCACATGACGTTATCTTACTTACATTAGTATATTCTTAAGTAGTGAAACAAAGAGAAGGAAAACGTCATGAAAATCAAAAGCACGATAATCGCGTTACTCGGTATCGTTATTGCCTTCGGAGCAATTGCTGGTGGAATGAATAAAGGCATGAATAACAATATGTCACGCCCAGTATTTTCACAGTTTGATCTCGATGGTGATGGCAAGATAACCGAAGCCGAGTTCAATCAAGCACGCTCAGAACGTATTGCCCAGCGAGCAGAAGAGGGACGTACGTTGAAAAATATCAATCAAAGCCACAGTTTTGCTTCGTTAGATAGCAACGCGGATCGCGCTATCTCTCAACAAGAGTTTAATGCTCATCAAGGCATGGTGAACCCCAAAAATACCATGGGCAAAGGCAAAAACAATCAGTAGCTCAATTCAATCAGGCCTCCATTTGTGAGGCCTGACTTATTTTGAGATCAAGGAAGCAAATCCGCTTATGTTGGTGTGCTACCTTTGCTTAAGGAAAAGCTAATATATAGTAAGGGAATCGCTATGACTAGGTATAGCTGGTTACAAAGGGCTCTGTTTGTTCCTCCTGTTTTGTTGGGCATCGCGTTATTGGTGATCGCACCAGGGATGAAGGCTGAACCGCCTAATGCGAGTAATACGGCTGCTAAAAAGGTGGTTCGGGTGTTGAAAGTCGAGCCGCGAAATATCCAACCTTCTGCCATCGGATATGGACATACCGAGTCTGTTCAAGACTGGCAGGCACAGTCTGAACTTGACGGCGCGGTTGTGTGGGTTTCTGAGCAATACAAAACGGGCGCTATTATCCGCAAAGACAGCGAACTCCTTAGAATTGACCCCACCGCTTATCAACTTACTATTGCCCGTTTGCAAGCTGAGCTTGAAGTGCTAATGCTAACGAATCAGACCATTATCGATTCGCTCAAGATTGCAGAGAAAGAGTTTGAGGTACAACAGTCAGAATATGCCCGCTCAATCAAATTGAGTGAAACCGGGCATATCTCCAAAACAGAGAAAGACCGCGCGACCAAAGACTTGCTCAGCAGCCAGCAACAGCTCCAGACACAGAAAAACCAACTGGCAATTAATCAAGCGCAGCAAAAGGTTTTGCAAACGGAACTAGCACTTGCAAACCGAGATCTCGAACAAACCGTAATTAAAGCCCCATTTGATATTCGCATTGTCGAAACCTTGGTTGGACTCGCCGAGTATGTCAACAAGGGGGAATTGCTGCTCAAAGCGGATGACATCGATGCCGTTGAGGTTCGCGCGCAGTTTCCGCTTGGTAAAATGCGTCCGCTAAGAAATTCCAATCGCTTTGACTCGCTTGACGAAGATGTTCATAGCAACTTGAGCGCGACAGTCGAGCTCCAAGCAGGCGATAAAGTAATTACTTGGCCTGCCGAGATCAGCCGCTCCGGCGGTGAAATCGATGCTCAGACTCAAAGCCAAAGCCTGGTTGCACAAGTAAATCAGCCCTATCAGCAAGCCATTCCCGGGGAGAAGCCACCACTTATTCGTGGGACTTTCGTTAAAGTCACGATTAAAGCACCAATGATGGAGCAACAAGTCTTGCTACCGATAAACGCCATCCATGATGGTAAAGTTTACACTGTCTCTGAAGGTAAACTGAAAAGCAAACCTGTCAGGATAGATTTCGTCCAAGGGCAGGTTGCGGTGATCAAATCTGGCGTGGAATTCGGTGATGTGGTTGTGCTAAGTAAACTTTCACCCGCCGTTGAGGGGATGGCTTTACAACCGCAACCGGATGAAAAAATCGGCCTTTGGTTGGATACGCAGAGCGGATTTAAAGCCCTAAACGCGATTCAGAAAGAGGGCAAATTATGATCGCTTTTTTTGCTCGGCACACCACTGGCGCCAATGTCCTGATGATGGCGGTACTGCTGTTAGGGGCTTTTGCCTTGCCCAAACTGCAGAAAGACACTTTTCCGTTGACGCCGACCAAAAATATTGAGGTTCGGATCGTTTATCCGGGCGCGTCACCTTTTGAGATGATGGAAGAAGTGTGTTACCCGTTGGAAGATTCTCTCGATAAGCTGAGTGGAATTAAAGAGTTAAGCTGTGATGCCCGAGAGAGTTTGGTCATCGCCAATGTGGAAATCGGCGATGATGAAGACATTGACACTTTAACCAGCGATATTCAACAGCAGGTTAACGCCATCAGTGATTTTCCGGATCGAGTTGAGCAGATCACGGTGTCGAAACTGGACCGAGTGGCAACGGTGGCCAGTGTCGCGATTACCGGCAATATGTCAGATAGGGACTTATATCTCTATGCCCAACAAATTAAGCACAAGTTAAAAGAGAGCCCATTGATCGCTCAGGTGACCGTGAGCGGTTTTGCGGATCAAGAAATAGAAATTCGCGTATCGCAGTGGAAGTTGCAGCAGTACGGCCTGAGTGTGTCCGACTTGTCCAATCTAGTACAACAGCAAAGTATCAGCACTCCTGCTGGCGTATTTAGTAATGACTTGGAAGAGATCAGCGTCCGCTTCGACCACTTAGGCAGCAACGTCAGAGACTTCGAAAATATCGTGATTAAATCCAGTGAGACGGGGACTCAGGTTCGCCTCGGTGATGTTGCCGTTATTCAGCAGAAGTTCACTAGCGATGAAAATCAAATCCTGTTCAATGGTCAGCGTGCCGCTTTGCTTCAGGTGTCCAAAACGCAATTTCAAGATACCTTAACGGTCAAAGATGCGATCGTCAGCATCGTTGAAAAAGAACAGGCGAGAGCCCCTGAAGGCGTCGCTTTAACCATCACCCAAGATTCCAGCACCAATATTATTGAGCGTCTGAGAATCCTCACCAGCAATGGCGCACAGGGATTAGCACTGGCATTTTTGATGTTGTGGGCGTTTTTTAATATTCGCTTTAGCTTTTGGGTCACCATGGGGCTGCCGGTTTCATTCCTTGGCGCCATTTTTGCGATACAACTTCTCGGTTATACCCTGAATATGATGACGCTGGTCGGGCTGATTGTCGCGATTGGTCTGCTAATGGACGACTCGTTGATCATTGCAGAAAACATCGCTGCCAAGAGGCAACAAGGGCTACCCGCGTTTGACGCTGCAGTTGAAGGTACCAAACAAGTCTTCCCAGGTGTGATTGCATCGTTTGCTACCACCATCATGGTGATAGGGCCGCTGATGTTTCTCACAGGCAAGATGGGCGAAGTACTACGCTATATTCCCATCGTGTTATTGATTACCTTGCTTGTTAGTCTGATAGAAGCTTTCTTGATCTTGCCGTCTCATTTGGCACATAGCCATACTGAATCTCGCTCTAATCCTATACGGGACAAGTTCATTGCCGGTTTTGAAAACATCAGAGACAGATTCTTTGTGCCAGTGAGTGTCAAGGCGATGAATGCACCTTATCTTTCAGTAGGGATATTGGTGATGGTGGTGATGATTTCAACCGCTTCCATTTCGTCAGGTTGGCTGAAATTCAAAGCCATGCCTGCCTTGGAAAGTGATGTGCTGCAGGCGCGTATCTTGCTCCCTCAAGGCAGTTTACTGAGCCAGACAGAGGCGGTGGTGGAGAAGGTTTCAAACGCGCTTGATGAACTCAACCAAGAATACGCAGAGAAATACCCAAGCTCAAAACCTTTGGTCGCGAGCACCACGATCATGTTCAACTCAAATGCTGATGCTAATGAGTCGGGGCCGCATATGGCAACCGTCAGTGCCGATCTATTGCCAGCGCAATTTAGGCAGCAGAGCATTAAAGATCTGATCCAAGATTGGAAACAAAAAGTAGGCCCTACGGCGGATGTGGTTTCACTCAAGTTTACCGATAAAGAACGGGGCATTGCTGGCAATGGCATTGATATTCGGGTTCAGGGTGAGTCGTTACAAGAGCTCAATCAAGTCAGCCGCTCGCTGGTGAAATGGTTGAAGGGATTTGACGGTGTCTATAACCTCTCCACCGATCTGCGTGAGGGCAGAACCGAATTTCACGTTAACCTTAAAGATGAAGCTGGCGTGATGGGAGTTAATGCTTCCAACATTGCTCAAACGCTGCGCAGCGCGGTAAAAGGCAGTACTGATCTGACGGTTTTCCAACAAGGCGAGCTGGTGGATATTAGTGTGAGACTGGATGAGTTTACGCACCAAGCTAGCCTGTATGAGTTGAATAACTTGATGGTGACGGCAGGCAATGGAACCCTAGTTCCATTATCAAGTGTTGCGACGTTTGACAGAAAACAAGCCTTCTCGCGAATTCACCGCATTAATGGGATGAACACTGTGGTTGTGCAAGGCAATATCGATACGCGGGTTGCCAATGCGCGTGAAATCATGCTGCAGTTCAATAGCGAATTTGTCTCGCAAACTCAACACAAATTCCCAGACATCACCTTCACCTCGCAAGGTCAGGATAAAGAAAGCTCAGATACGGGCTCCTCGCTGGCGACCTTCTTTGCTCTTGGCGTGGTGGGGATTTATCTTATTTTAGTGTTCCTGTTACAAAGCTACACTCAACCGATTGCTGTGCTGCTGGCAATCCCTATGGGCTGGATTGGTGTGGTATGGGGGCACTTGGGCATGGGGTTCGATTTGACTATTCCAAGCTTGGTTGGCTTTGCTACCTTAGCGGGTATCGTCGTTAACGATAACATTCTGTTGGTCAATTTTATTAAGAAGAATATCGCCCAAGGCGAGCGCTTGATAGACGCTTGTCGAGAGGCGGTACGTGACCGATTTAGAGCGATATTTATCACCTCGTTAACCACATTTGCAGGATTGCTTCCACTGTTAACCAAAACCAGTACGCAAGCGCAATTTCTGATCCCGTTAATTGCCAGTATTGCGTTTGGCTTAGTCTCGGCTACGTTACTAGCGTCAATTGTTGTGCCTTGCGTGCTGCTTATTTTGGACGATTTAAAGCTGACCAAATGGGCAGAAGGTGCTCAATCTTCCCTTTGAGGCCCTTGGGAGTGCATGCTGAACCATGTCATTTAGCCCGGCATGAAAATGGTAGTTTGCGTAGAATTTATTTGGCGATTAAACCCTATCACTGACTGCTGTTTTTTTGCGTACAAAAAACAATAGGGTCAGGTCTTGTCTTTTGCTCTTTGGTGGCAGTTTTTCTATCAGGTTTAGTTATTTGTCATACCTGAAGTTATTAGTCATTTGCTAATGTTTGATTTTCCAAAACTCATTTCTGTCCAAAAGTTTGTTATACACACATCCACTATACGGTGATCCCTACACCACACTCACCACCAAAAAAAGCGCAGACCTTTCGATCTGCGCTTGTGGTTATTGTCCCGATAACACTGTTTAAATCGTTTTCAATTAACCCACGTTCTTACGTGCGTTTTGGAACATACGCATCCAAGCGCCATTCTCGCCCCAACCTTCCGGAGACCAAGAGTTTGCAACCGTACGGAATACACGCTCTGGGTGAGGCATCATAATTGTCACGCGGCCGTCAGTCGTTGTTAAACCTGTGATAGCGTTTGGCGAACCATTCGGGTTATTCGGGTATTGCTGCGTTTGGTTACCGTTGTTATCAACGTAACGTAGAGCAACCGTACCTGAGTTTTCAATCGCGTTTAGGTGGTCGTTATCACGTACTTCTACGCGGCCTTCACCGTGAGAAACAGCGATTGGCATACGAGAACCTTCCATGCCGTTGAAGAATACAGAATCTGACTTCTGAACTTCTACTAGGCTGAAACGTGCTTCAAAGCGCTCAGATTCGTTGCGAACGAAACGTGGCCAGTACTCTGCACCAGGGATAAGTTCACGTAGATTCGACAGCATCTGACAACCGTTACACACACCTAGAGAGAAGGTATCTTCACGCTTGAAGAAGTTTTCAAACTGGTCACGAGTAGAGTCATTAAACAAAACCGACTTCGCCCAACCTTCACCAGCACCTAGTACATCACCGTAAGAGAAGCCACCACATGCCACAAGGCCGTTGTATTCTTCTAGTACCGCTTGACCTGTTAGGATGTCGCTCATGTGAATATCAGTTGCTTCGAAGCCTGCACGGTCGAATGCTGCTGCCATTTCAACGTGAGAGTTAACACCCTGCTCACGTAGAATCGCCATCTTAGGCTTAGCACCTGTGTTGATGAACGGTGCTGCGATGTCTTCGTCTACGTCAAAGCTCAGTTTCACGTTCAGACCTGGGTCCGAGTTGTCTTTCTTCGCTTCATGTTCTTGGTCAGCACATACTGGGTTATCACGCAGACCTTGCATCTTGTGCGTTGTCTCAGCCCAGATAGTACGTAGTTCAGTACGGTTACGTTCAATCACTACAGACTCGCCAGACTTAATCACTAGTTCATCTGATGCTTCCCCTTCACCAACAACGCTGCCAATCACATGAGAACATGCTTCTAGACCGTTAGCTGCAAGAGTAGAAAGTACTGCGTCTAGGTCGTCGTTACGGACTTGGATTACTGCACCTAGCTCTTCGTTGAACAGTGCTGCTAGCGTGTCTTCACCTAACGCTTCAATGTTTGCATTAACACCACAGTGACCTGCGAATGCCATTTCTGCTAGCGTTACGAATAGACCACCATCGCCTTTATCGTGGTAAGCGACAACTTGGTCGTTCGCTACAAGTGCTTGAACGCCTTCGTAGAAACCTTTTAGTTGCGCTGCGTTGTCTACGTCTGCTGGCTTGTCACCAAGCTGCTTGTAAACCTGTGCAAGTGCTGTTGCACCCATACGGTTTTTGCCGTTACCTAGGTCGATAAGAACTAGGCTTGTATTACCTTTGTCAGTGCGAAGCTGAGGAGTAATCGTCTTACGAACATCTTCAACACGTGCAAACGCAGTGATAACAAGAGATAGCGGAGACGTTACTTCTTTCTGCTCGCCATTCTCTTCCCACTTAGTCTTCATCGACATTGAGTCTTTACCCACTGGGATAGTTAGACCCAGAGCTGGACATAGTTCTTCACCAACCGCTTTAACCGCTTCGTAAAGACCTGCATCTTCACCTGGGTGACCTGCTGGAGACATCCAGTTAGCCGACAGTTTAATGTGTTTGATATCGCCGATGTTGGTCGCTGCGATGTTAGTAATTGCTTCACCAACCGCTAGACGAGCCGATGCGCCGAAGTCTAGAAGTGCCACTGGCGTACGCTCACCAAGAGACATAGCCTCACCGTGGTAAGAGTCGTAGCTTGCCGCTGTTACTGCGCAGTTAGCAACAGGAACCTGCCATGGACCAACCATTTGGTCACGAGCTACAAGGCCTGTTACCGAGCGGTCACCGATGGTGATAAGGAATGTTTTCTCAGCGACTGTTGGCAAGCGAAGAACACGGTCAACCGCTTCGTTCATCTCGATGCCAGAACGGTCAATCGCAGGGTTGTTAGCTTTTAGCGTTTTCGCGTCACGGTGCATCTTAGGTGTTTTACCTAATAGGATGTCCATTGGCATGTCGATTGGCGTGTTGTCGAAGTGTGAATCTTCTAATTTCAGATCACGTTCTTCGGTTGCTTTACCAACCACTGCGTACGGTGCACGTTCACGCTTACAAATCGCATCGAACGTTGCCATGTCTTTATCAGCAACCGCCATTACATAACGCTCTTGAGATTCGTTACACCAGATCTCAAGTGGGCTCATGCCCGGCTCATCGTTTGGCACGTCACGTAGATTAAAGATACCGCCACGCTCGCCATCGTCGACTAGCTCAGGAAGAGCATTCGAGATACCGCCCGCGCCCACATCGTGGATAAATGCGATTGGGTTCGCATCACCAAGCTGCCAACAACGGTCGATAACTTCCTGACAACGACGCTCCATCTCTGGGTTTTCACGTTGTACAGAAGCGAAATCAAGATCTTCAGAAGAAGAACCAGAATCCATTGAAGATGCCGCACCGCCGCCAAGGCCGATGTTCATCGCAGGACCACCTAGAACGATTAGGCTTGCACCTACCGGGATCTCTTTCTTCTGAACGTGCTCATCACGGATGTTGCCAAGACCACCAGCTAGCATGATTGGTTTGTGGTAACCACGCACTTCTTCACCTGCGTGAGAGTTTACTTTCTCTTCGTAAGTACGGAAGTAGCCAAGTAGGTTTGGACGACCAAATTCGTTGTTGAATGCCGCGCCACCAAGAGGACCTTCAAGCATGATATCCAGAGCAGTAACGATACGGCTTGGCTTACCAAAGTCAGTTTCCCAAGGTTGAACGAAATTCGGGATCTTAAGGTTAGATACAGAGAAAGCAACAAGACCCGCTTTTGGCTTACCACCAATACCGGTTGCGCCTTCATCACGGATTTCACCGCCTGAACCTGTCGATGCGCCTGGCCACGGTGAGATTGCCGTTGGGTGGTTGTGCGTTTCAACTTTCATCAAGATGTGTGTTTTTTCTTGGTGGTAGCTGTACTGGCGAGTTTCTGGATCTGGGAAGAAACGACCAACTTCAGAACCTGTCATTACCGCTGCGTTATCTTTATAAGCAGACAGAACATGTTCTGGTGTCGTTTCAAAGGTGTTCTTAATCATCTTGAACAATGATTTTTCTTGCTTAACGCCATCGATAGTCCAATCAGCGTTAAAAATCTTATGACGACAGTGCTCTGAGTTCGCTTGTGCAAACATCATTAGCTCGATGTCCGTCGGGTTACGACCTAGCTTCTCAGTGAAGCTTTCAAGAAGGTAATCAATCTCATCTTCTGCAAGTGCAAGACCTAGGGTAACGTTTGCTTTTTCAAGCGCTTTACGTCCACCAGTTAGTAGGTCAACTTCCGCATAAGGAGCAGGCTCAGCAACGGTAAATAGTGCCGCCGCTGATTCGAAGTCAGTGAAAACCACTTCCATCATACGGTCGTGCAGGATTGCTTTCAGCTCAACAAGTTGAAGTTCAGAAAGTTCAGCAGAGGTTTCAATGTAGAAAGCAGTACCGCGCTCTAGACGTGACACTTTAGCCAGTCCGCAGTTGTGTGCGATATCTGTTGATTTTGAAGACCAAGGCGAGATAGTGCCTGGGCGTGGCGTTGCAAGCAGCAGTAAACCTTCAGGTTCATGCTCTTCAATCGTTGGACCGTAAGTCAGTAGCTTTTCTAGCTTCTCAACTTCAGACTCATCTAGGTCTGCCGTTAGATCAGCAAAGTGGGCAAACTCAGCGTAAATACCTGTTACAGGTAAGCTTAATTCACGACAAAGCTCTAAAAGCTTGTTAACACGAAACTCAGATAGAGCTGGGGAGCCACGCAAAATTCTCATGTGCTTACGTCTCTTATGCAGTTGATTAAGGTAGTATTGGAATAAATTCAGTGGGTTAAAGGAAAAACCTAACTGTTTTCTTCGAAGCTATTCCCGAAGGTTTAAAAACCTATGCCGATCCCACCTCTTCAATGCGAGCGCATTATAAAGCATTTCTTTTTGTGACGTAACACCAAAAGCAACCGTTTGCGTGATTTTTTTTATCTTTCTGCGTAAATGGTACTTTTGCTGCATTTATCACCACTTTTACAACTGTTTAATTAAACCTGCTTTGCCAGCCTTGCGGGGTTTGGTATAAAGGGGCTTCCACTTTTCGAGATTTCATTTTGATGCCTAAATTTACGCTCATCTTTTCGTCTAAATTCATTCTGCTCGTTATCGCTCTGGTTGGGCTCGCGGGATGCCAGATTGAATCTGAACCTAAAAGTGTCCTTGAGCAAATACGAGATCGCGGTGTTCTTCGTGTCGGCACCCTAAATAACCAACTCTCTTATTACATCGGTCCTGATGGTCCTGCTGGCTTGGATTACGAATTAGCTCGTGAATTTGCGCAGGAGCTTGGTGTAAAGCTTGAGGTTAAACCCGCTTACCGTTTGTCTGGCTTGTTCCCTGCACTGCAGAAAGGCGAAATCGATCTTATCGCGACCGGCTTAACGCAAAACAACAAACTGACACGAGCTTATCGCGCCGCACCTGCTTATTACTATGTAAGCCAACAGGTCGTGTACAAAAAGGGCCAATGGCGCCCAAGAAACCTTGAGCAATTGATCAATTTTGAGAATGAGCGTCAGGCTGAGTTTGTAAAAGCACAAGCTGAATCAGAAGCTGCGGTATCAAGCGAGACGCTGACGCCCTCTTTGGTTGTGGTGAAAGACTCGCACTTTGAGCCAACACTAAAGCAGCTGCAGAAAACACACGATGACTTTATCTATGATGCGGTCGGCAATGCTGATATCAATGACCTGCTCAAAGAAGTATCGACTGGCGAGCGCTTATTTACGGTTGCGGACTCAATTGAGCTGTCACTGGCACAACGTTTATACCCAGACGTAGCTTTGGCTTTTGAACTGACAGAAGACCAACCTATCTCTTGGTATTTGCAGAAGTCTGAAGATGAAAGCCTTTATGCTCTGTTGATTGAGTTCTTCGGTAACCTAAAACAGTCTGGTGAACTGGCTTCACTAGAAGAGAAATACATCGGCCACATCGGCACTTTTGACTACGTTGATACTCGTGCCTTTATCCGCGCACTGGACAGCAAGTTGCCAAAATGGTCGCCGCTATTTCAAAGGTACTCTCAAGAATTTGATTGGCGCTTGATTGCCGCTTTGGCCTACCAAGAATCACACTGGAACCCTGTTGCGCGCTCACCAACGGGTGTTCGTGGCATGATGATGTTGACACTGCCCACCGCGAAGAGTGTTGGGGTAACCAACCGTCTCGACCCGAACCAGTCGGTACAAGGCGGTGTTGAGTACCTGCGTCGTATCGTGAACCGAGTACCAGATTCAATCACTCAACACGAAAAGATCTGGTTTGCACTTGCTTCATACAATGTCGGTTACGGGCACATGATGGACGCGCGTCGCCTCACGAAGGCACAAGGTGGCGATCCCGATGCTTGGGGCGATGTGAAAGACAGACTGCCTCTGTTAAGACAGAAGAAGTACTACAGCCAAACTCGCTACGGCTATGCGCGTGGTGATGAAGCTAGAAATTACGTTGAGAACATTCGCCGTTATTACCAAAGCATCATCGGCCATGTAAATAAGCGTAATAAAGAACAAGAAGAGAGTCTTGAGGGTTTGATTGTCATCCCACCTTTAGAGACTTCTAGTGCTGAATCAAGCATTAGCGCTGCTGAATCGACAGTAAGCAGTTCAGAATCTTCGCAATAGAAACTAAAAGAGCAATGCCATCTAGCATTGCTCTTTTTTATTGTCTTTTTTCGACTCTTCTTTCGTCACTAAGGGATAAGGGAAGCAGGCAAGAAAATGATGATGAGATCTAGAGTGTCATATTGCAGTAACAATCGAATCTTATAACGGCACACCACAATCAAGATTATGCTCTGTTGCACTGCAATGCTGGCTTTAGACTAGAACTGCTCTTCTATTTAAGCCAAGCGTGCGACAGGCCAAACAAACGAATAACACTATAATTAAATCGTTAGTCCAAACTAAAAAGTCAGACGACAAATAGGAAATCATTGAAATGATGAAGAAACTGAAATCGAAACGCCTTGATAAGACCGTTGCTGCAAACCGTCGTAAGCGTATGCTTTCAAATAATAAGAAGAAGATCATTTGGCGCAATCGCGCTTTCATGCAGATGATTGCTGAGTAAATGTAGTTACTCAGTCAGTTTGCTTGGCACTCTTGCGATAGAGAGTGCCGAAAGTACGCTGCTATTTCTTATTGCCAGCCTTCATCTCTGCTTCTAAACGCTGCTCTTCCAACAGACGTTCTTGCTTTCGCTTCTCTTTTATCTCTTTTCTACGACGCTTGAAAAACGCTTGTAATTGCTCACGGCACTCTTCCTCTAACAAACCATGTTCAACGTCGGCATAGTGGTATGAGGCTTGGCTTTCAAACAAATTCAACACTGTACCTGCAGCGCCTGCTTTTAAGTCTGGAGCACCAAACACAATGCGCTTTACTCGGCTGTGTAGCAAGGCACCTGCGCACATTGGGCAAGGCTCTAGCGTAACGTATAAAGTGGTATCGAGTAGCCGATAGTTTTCTAAGGTTTGACCGGCTTTACGCAAGGTTTCAATTTCTGCGTGTGCCGTAGCATCGTGGCTGCCAATCGAACGGTTCCATCCTTCAGAGATAATCTCCCCACCTTTTACTAATACTGCACCAACAGGAACCTCTCCCTCGCTCTCTGCTTGCTTAGCTACCTCAATGGCGCGTCGCATGAAGATTTCATCTTGAGGGGTGAATTGATGGTCTGACAAAGGGAACTCCAGAAACAAAGGATAAAAACGAAAATAGGTATGCGGTGAAGCATACCTAATCTTAGAGATAATGAACAATAAAGAGGTAATAGACAACAACAGACAATGAACCATTGCCGCTTGCTGGTTGGTCGAACTGTTAGCTATTAGCGTCTTCTATGTCATCGGCTATTGGCGTCGCTTTGATACTCACAATGCGATTGTTCTCAACAGAGATAATTTCAAACTGCCACTGCTGGTATTGAACAACTTCGCCTGCATCCGGTAAGCGCCCTATTAACCATGTCACAAGGCCATTCAGCGTTTGGAAGCTCTCGCTTTCGCCCTCAAAATCCGATAGCTCTAAACGGTTTTTCAGTTCACTGATAGGAATCAATCCATCCACCAACAAACCGTCTTCCACTTGCTCGGTCCAAAGATCGTTCGGATTATTCGATAGCTCGCCAGCAATCGCCTCAAGAATATCGTAATGAGTCACAAGACCTTGAACATCGCCATACTCGTCGACAATGAATGCCATCTCGGTGCCCGACTCTTTAAAGTAGCCAAGTAGACGCAGAGCTTCCATCGATTCTGGAACATAGATCGGCGAGCGAGACAGCCCCATGATCACTTGAATGCTTAGATTGCCCGCCTGATTCAGCAAGGCTTTGGCTGACACTGTACCCACCACTTTATTGAGGTGATCTTGGCACAATGGAAACACACTGTGTTTTGATGAACGCAGTTTCTTTAATATCTGCTCAACGGGTTGGTCGACATCCAGAAAGTCGATGTCTCGACGCGGAGTCATCAATGAGCTCACAAGACGATCATCAAGCTGCAAGATATTACGAATCATCTCTTGTTCGCCGCGTTCAATCACACCCGATTCTGAGCCCTCTTTCACAAGTGCATGGATATCATCTTCGGTAACGCTATCTTCTTCACCGCCTCGGCCCATCAACTTAAGAATACCTTCCGTTGAAGCCGACAACGCAAACACAAACGGCGTCGCGATTTTAGATAACCAGAAGATTGGCAGCGCGACTAACACAGCAATGTTTTCAGCTTGAGACTGAGCAAAACGCTTTGGTACCAACTCACCGACAACGATAGCGAAATAAGTAATACCTACCACCACAACCGCAGTAGACAAGATGTTCGCTTGTGTTGGGTCTAGTCCCCACAGTTCAAGTTGAACGGCTAGTGGAGCCGATAGCGTCGCCTCACCCACAATCCCGCTGAGTAGGCCGATTACCGTGATACCGATTTGGATTGTAGAGAGGAAGCGGGTTGGGTTTTCTTTGAGATCAAGAGCAACCTGAGCGGAGCGGTGTTTTTCGGCTAAGCGTTTCAGCCGACTATTTTTTGCTGCTACCAATGCAATCTCAGACATGGCAAACAGACCATTTAAAACAATTAACCCTACTAAAAGCAGAATTTTCATGTGGCTTGGATTTCCTAAATTTACCGGCCAACAATTAGCCGTAATCCGGAGTATAAGCTGAGTGCGTTTATTTGGGATATAGAAAGTTTTGAATATAAAAAGTTTTGGATATAGAAAGTTTTGGATATAAAAACCTTGGATATAAAAAACGGAAAAAATAGCGAAAAAAAGCCCGCACATTTCGGTGCGGGCTTAGCAATGAATAAAGCTTAGTTTTGCTTAGTTCAATCTTACATTGTGTAAGTGTAAGGTGCTTGGATACCTAGTGGGATACCAAGAGCCCAGTAAGCTAGCAAGAAGATAGACCAACCGATTAACATCGCAATCGAGAATGGCATCATTAGAGAAGCTAGAGTACCGATACCTGTCGACTTAACGTAGCGCTGACAGTAAACAACAACCAGTGGGAAGAACACCATTAGTGGAGAGATGATGTTAGACACTGAGTCACCTACACGGTAAGCCGCTTGAGATAGCTCAGGAGAGATACCCACAACCATTAGCATTGGAACTAGGATAGGACCAATCAGTGCCCACTTAGCTGAAGCAGAACCAACAAGAAGGTTAACTGCAGCCGTTAGTAGAATCATACCAACAACCGTTGCTTCACCTGGAAGGTCCATCGCTTTCAAGCCTTCAGCACCGTAAAGTGCCAGCATAGTACCGATGTTTGATTGAGCGAATGCAGATAGGAACTGAGCACAGAAGAACGACATTACAATGTATGCGCCCATCGTTGCCATCGTCTCAGACATTGCTTTGATAACATCATTACTATTCTTGAATGTACCCGCTACACGGCCGTAGACGATACCCGGAATAATAAACAGGATGAAGATCAGAGGAACGATAGACTTCATTACTGGTGCTGAGAACGCCGTTAATTCGCCTTCAGGTGAACGAAGTGCTGAGTTTTCAGGCATTAGAGCCGCGATAAGCAGACCAATACCGGCAACCATTGCCCAACCAGCGAATTTGAATGCTTTAGATTCAATGGCTGTGAACGTACCTAGATCAGGTGCTTGTTCTGCATCTTCATCTACAGGCGTATTAGCAAGACGAGGCTCGATAATTTTCTCTGTAACGTACCAACCAATTGCCACAATTAGAATTGAAGACAAACCAGTAAAGAAGATGTTCGCTAGAGGGTTGATCACATATGCAGGGTCAAGAACGTTTGCCGCTGTTTGAGTGAAACCAGCTAGTAGCGGATCAATACCTGAAGGGATAAAGTTCGCTGAGAAACCACCTGATACACCAGCAAACGCTGCTGCAATACCCGCTAGAGGGTGACGACCCGCAGCGTGGAAGATGATACCGCCAAGAGGGATTACTAGAACGTAACCTGCATCAGCTGCTGTGTGAGACACGATAGCAACCAAGATTAGCATCGGCGTTAGTAGCTTAGCTGGCGTGAAGTTAAGCATCTTCTTAAGGCCAGTCGTAATGAAGCCTGAAGAGTCTGCAACGCCAACACCTAGCATAGCAACAAGTACGATGCCTAGAGGTGCGAAGCCTGTGAATGTGGTAACCATATTCGCTAGGAAGCTAGCAAGCGCTTCACCAGTTAGTAGGTTGTTTACTTCAAGAGCAGCACCCGTTTGAGGGTTGATTAAGTCGAATGAAAGATTCGATAAAAGTGCAGATGCTACCCATACAATAACTAGAGCCCAGAAGAACAGGATTGCTGGATCTGGAATTTTGTTGCCGGCGCGTTCAATGAAGTTTAGAAAGCGGTCCATACCACTGATCTTCTCAGTCGATGGTGCTTTTTTTACGGCTTGGTTACTCATTGTAACTCCATATGTGATGTTGTTTTGTTTAGGCCTAATATAAGTTTTGACCACGGCCTATTGGTACAGCACATATTCTATTAAAGTCGCTGTTAAAAAGCACAAGGTTCCACATCATTTTCCATAAATGGAGACATATTTTGCAAAAATACTGTACAACAGCAACAATATAAAAACACAAAAAACACCATTCCATATACAGAGTTTTAACTGGCACGTAAACAATGTCCGAGGAGTGAAAACTATCAGTAAAGGGGATGCGTAGGCCTTGGCATGCAGTAAACGTTTGCTTAATAGATCAATCAAATTCACTGTATTTGGAGAGCATAGTTTCGAGGTAAATACTTTGTGCGTGGTTCATACGATCTTGCCATGCAATTGTGACAGTAATGCTTTTTAATGCGCTAGACAGAGCACCGTTTGCATTAGTCACTTCACAAGTCATGGCATAGGCAGACCCCGACAAACCGGATAAAGGATCTGAACTTGCTGTGTTGAGACAATGACTCGCCTGATTTAGTTCTGAAAAAGGAATTAAACCTACCGCCCCACTCGCATTAGACGCCCGAGTTCGATAATACTCCATCTGCCTTTCAGCAAAATGCAGCGCCTCTACGCTGTGGAGCGCAAAATCCGATTTTTGTTCAGCGTAGACCTGTAATTTAACCAGCCCTAGTGAGGCAACGCCAATCAACAGAAAAGAGATAAGAACCTCTATCAAGCTAAAACCTGAGTTCTTAGAAATCATTCCATGATCCTCGCTTCCACTTCGCTTTTAAAGGAGTGCTATGAGGGTTGTATTCACCGGTATAATCCAAATTGATTGAACCCTGAATTGTCGATAACCCACCAACGGAATCAAAGAACATCCCTCCTTTAGGGAAAAAAGAAGCAAATCCAATATAAACCGAATTACTCTGTACTAAATCAGTAATAGGAATTGTATCTGGAACTTTAGCCCACAAACCACTCAGTAGGTCGGTATCAGTATCGGGAGAGTTAGTGTTATCGAATACGGTCATATCATTTAGATGATAAAAAGCCCCGTCAAATACGCTCGCGTTACCATTCGCAACGATGCCGTCCTGAATCACTAAAGAGCGAGGCGTAATAACCCCTGGGATAGGTTCAACTACATTAATCGCAGGTGAATAAACGACGCAATCACCTATAACCCATACCTTATTCTCCCCACTTGAAAAGGCATCATTAATGGCTTTGCTACACTTATTTCCTTCATATTCACCATCAACCAAGTCAATATGCTTAGGGGGGACAACTGTCCGATCAATAAGGTCTATAACATGATAATCAAGCTTAATTTGGTCAATGTTCTCTGACGTCTTTGGCACGCCAAAATAATTAGAGAACGTATCGATATCCGGATCGAATTTGAAATCTGATTGAAAAGAGTTTGAAGGCAGCGCCCCAACGGAGTCGATGGTTGCATCATTGCTAATATTGGTGGTTTGTTGGCAAGACTCAAACGTAGAAAAAGGAGGTGACTCTGGAGTAATGGTCTTCAAACGTCCTCCTCCCTTTTGCTTATAGATAACACTATCTAAAAATCGAACCGATACACACTCGTTAATACCATCAACAGCAGTAAGAGCAATATCAGGATTAATATCGATATTGTGATCAGAAATAAATTCTAAACTCGAATTGGTTTGCATTACTCCTAATCCCGAAGCGTCTACAAAACTAATCTCTTTGTTCAGCGATAAAGACTCAGAACTCGACACCAATATATTTGGCGTGAGTGCTTCTGATCCCAACGTAACGACTTTCGACTGCTGACAATAATCCATTAAATCATTGGGAATAGCTGTCAGATCATTTTCAGCGATGTAAGTGAAGCCACACTCCAAGCCTCCTTCCGATCGCCAGTGTTCTTGTCTGCCCTGCACTTCATTCTGTGCGACTTTAATTTGATGGAATACACTGCGATACGTGCCTAATGTCACCACTAAAGCACCAATTAAAAGCACTGACGTAATCAATAACGTCACCACACCACGCTGCTTTTTAAATATCATCATTGCCAGTTCCTCTGCTTAACGGAAACCGAAACAGATTTGGAAACACCTGCGGTTGGGATTGACGCTGTAATACTGATATCAGTGAGCGTGCTCTTGATAGAATTCTGCTCCAATACTTGGGAATTAATGCTGAACTCATCAACATCAATGAGGTTGTCATCGAACAGTGAGTAACATCCAGTAACCTCATGAAATGTAGGAATTGCCTCCGATACAGTGGTGCCCTTCTCACATATTTGCAGTTTGGTTCCATTTTTTCTGTAAACGATATTTCGATGTTCTTTACTTGCGCTTGAGCCCTCTCGGAAGTAAACAAAACCCACCGCCACACCGCCACTCACTTGGATGGTGTTACTCGCGCCAGACAACTTGATTGAGTAACCGTTTGAACCATCGTAACCCGCTCGTTGGATATCCTCTTTCATGACCTGCATGGTGCTGGTTAGATTTTGTAGCAGCAATAATTCAATGCCTTTGTCTTTGGCAATTCTCTGCCCTGTTATAAAGACACTGCCAATAATCGAAATCGCAAACACACCAATCACAGACGCCACCATTAACTCAATTAATGATGTGCCTTGCTGTTTAGTAGGCGCTACCACAATCGGTCTAACACGCATCATAGCCATATTGCGCACTCGACTCACCGCACACCTTAATTCGCCCAGGAGGGCTGGATAATTTAACCAACAATCTGTCTGTGGACGCTGTGTTTGGAGAAAGATAAATCGTCCCTCTGGCTGGCCTTCCCCTTACACTCTCAAAACTGATTCTTGCACCTGTGTAATTATGGGAAAACGAGACATCTCGAAACGGTTCGCCTGACAACATCAGTAACGTTTCACCAGAAAGGTCTTCAGTAGGCTTTAACCTTACAGTCCACTCTCCGGTTGATTGCACCTCATTTTTATCCATAGAGAAATGTACCCACAGATCTTGATTCCTTTTGACCGATTCAGACTTGGCCTGAATGAGAAAACCATTCAACTCTCCGGCGAGTCGCTGCATCTTGACGGTTTCAGTAACCGAACTAAAACTCGGGGCAGCCGTCGCTATCAGTATCGACAGTACCGATACCGTTACTAACAGCTCTAATAAAGTAAACCCGCGAGTCATTTCCCAAATTCCTATGTAACTCAATGCGCAACTGCATTTAATCTTGCACCGATGCTACCACCAGAGAAAAATGGACAGAGATATGAAAGGAAACTACTCGCGATGATTCGAAGAAATATATGCAACAACAACAACTTAAGCATTAGAGGAATGACATTGATCGAATTATTGATCGCTGTCGCCATCGTGGGGATACTCGGCGCCATTGCGTATCCAAGTTATACCAACCATGTTATCAAGGCACATCGAGTTACAGCGATGGCCGACTTAACCAAGATGCAACTGGAGATAGAAACTCTATACACAGGGAACTATGCGTCGGCAGCGGAGAATATTATTTCAGGAGGGACATGCTTGTTTTGCGATACCGATACTAGCCGATACACGCTAGCGATCTCTGCGAGTAGCACCACCTATTCAATTCAAGCGGAACCGCTTTCGCAGCAAGTAAATGATGAATGTTTTGACTCGAATACCGATAAGTTGGAATTGCACCACTCGGGCATTTCGGAGCCAGAAACGTGTTGGAAGTAACAAGAGCAACCACCAAAGGGCTCTAGAATTTATCTGATAAATCTCGACTCTTTCTTCTCGAGCTTCTTTTCCCCTGATCTACAGATACAAAAAAGCCTGCTAAACGAGCAGGCTTTTCCAACTTTATCAATAACTTAAATCATTAAAAACTCAAGGCATCAATAACCTAAGACATCAATAAATTGATTACTTAGTTAGGTCATCGAAGAAGTTTTTAACGCCGCTAAAGAAACCTTCAGACTTTGGCTTATGCTTGCTTGCCGCTTCACCACAACAGGTTTCTTCGAATTCACGCAGTAATTCTTTCTGGCGAGCGCTTAGCTTAACTGGAGTCTCAACCACTAGCTTAACGATTAGATCACCCACACCGCCGCCACGAACGCCTTTCACGCCTTTGCCACGCATACGGAACATACGGCCCGTTTGTGTTTCTTCTGGCACTTTAAGGTTTACACGACCATCCAGTGTTGGAACTTCAACTTCACCGCCTAAAGCAGCCATAGAGAAGCTTACTGGCACTTCACAGTAAAGGTTGTTGCCGTCACGCTCAAAGATATTGTGCTCTTTTACGTGTACTTGTACGTACAAGTCGCCAGCTGGAGCGCCGTGCTCCCCTGCTTCGCCTTCGCCAGATAGACGAATGCGATCACCAGTATCAACACCTGCTGGGATCTTAACGTTAAGCGTTTTCGTCTTCTGTTTGCGACCTTGACCATGACATGAGTTACATGGGTCTTTGATGATCTTGCCTTTACCGTTACAAGTAGGACAAGTCTGTTGAACCGCAAAGAAACCTTGGCGCATTTGTACCTGGCCGTGGCCATGACAAGTACCACACGTTTGTGCAGAAGAACCCGCTTTCGCGCCGCTGCCGTCACACGTATCACACTCTACAAGTGTTGGTACTTCGATTTCTTTAGAAACACCACGAACCGCTTCTTCTAGAGAAAGTTCCATGTTGTAACGTAGATCTGAACCACGTTGTGCACGCTGTTGACCGCCACCACGACGACCGCCGCCGAAGATGTCGCCAAATACGTCACCGAAGATATCGCCGAAGTCACCTTGGCCACCGCCGCCGAAACCACCGCCGCCGCCCATGCCACCTTGTTCAAAGGCTGCATGACCGTATTGGTCGTAAGCTGCTTTCTTTTGAGAATCGGTTAGGATCTCGTACGCTACTTTTACTTCTTTAAACTTATCTGCTGCGGTCTCATCACCCTGGTTACGGTCCGGGTGGAATTTCATCGCTAAGCGTTTGTACGCTTTTTTAATATCGCGCTCTGATGCATCGCGGCTTACGCCTAATACTTCGTAAAAATCACGTTTTGACATGTTCTAGGTCACCAAAATAATTGCTACTACCGAATGATCACTTCAGTAGTCTGTGTATCAATCTAGATAAAAGTTCTGCCGGCTGAAATGCCGAATAAAGCTATTATCTAGATCGACAAGTCTAAATACAAATTTACGGGCGTGAGAGTTACCTCTGACGCCCGCAATAATAAGTCTTTGAGACAAATTTCTAAGCAGATAGCTTGAGTCCTAAGTGGAAGCGCGGAGCCTACGTTAGTAGGTGGACACTTCCGATAACGAAATCAGGCTACTCTGCGACGAAATTATTTTTTGTCTTCTTTAACTTCTTCAAACTCAGCGTCTACAACATCGTCGTCTTGCTTAGGTTGTTCACCAGCGTCAGCACCAGCTTGTTCAGCTTGAGCTTTCTGTTGAGCAATTTCCATTAGCTTTTGAGCTGCTTGCATAAGTTCTTGAACTTTAGCGTCGATAGCTTCTTTATCGTTACCAGACTTAACTTCTTCTAGTGCAGTGATAGCCGCTTCGATTTTAGCTTTCTCGTCTGCAGGTAAAGCTTCACCAGCTTCTTCTACTTGCTTCTTAGTGCCGTGAATCATTTGGTCAGCTTGGTTACGTGCAGTTACTAGCTCTTCGAACTTTTTGTCCGCTTCTTTGTTAGCTTCTGCTTCTTGTACCATTGCTTCGATCTCTTCCTCAGACAGGCCGCCTGATGCTTGGATAGTGATCTTCTGCTCTTTACCTGTTGCTTTATCTTTAGCAGATACGTTCAGGATACCATCAGCATCTAGGTCGAATGTTACTTCGATTTGTGGCATGCCACGTGGTGCTGGTTGGATACCTTCTAGGTTGAACTGACCAAGAGACTTGTTGTAAGTCGCTTGCTTACGCTCACCTTGAAGAACGTGGATAGTTACTGCGTTTTGGTTGTCTTCAGCTGTAGAGAACACTTGATCCGCTTTAGTAGGGATAGTTGTGTTTTTCTCGATAAGCTTAGTCATCACGCCGCCCATCGTTTCGATACCGAAAGATAGAGGAGTAACGTCTAGTAGTAGAACGTCTTTAACGTCACCCGCTAGTACACCACCTTGAACAGCAGCACCCATTGCAACAGCTTCGTCAGGGTTCACGTCTTTACGTGGCTCTTTACCGAAGAATTCAGTTACTTTAGCTTGAACCATAGGCATACGAGTTTGACCACCAACTAGGATAACGTCAGTGATTTCGCCTACAGATAGGTCAGCATCCGCTAGAGCAACTTTTAGTG
Organism: Vibrio sp. 10N.247.311.49; assembly: GCF_041467655.1. NCBI lineage: Bacteria > Pseudomonadati > Pseudomonadota > Gammaproteobacteria > Vibrionales > Vibrionaceae > Vibrio > Vibrio sp. 10N.247.311.49. The sequence continues at coordinate 117,786 of NZ_JBFSVA010000006.1, read as the reverse complement.
GCTCAAGAGAACGTTGAACTAGGTCTTCAACTAGAGACTCAAGCTTCGCACGAGTCACTTTGATGTTCATGTGCTTAGGACCAGTCGCATCAGCAGTAACGTAAGGTAGGTTTACGTCAGTTTGAGTAGTAGAAGAAAGCTCGATTTTCGCTTTTTCTGCTGCTTCTTTAACACGCTGCATTGCTAGTGGATCAGCTTTAAGGTCGATACCTTGCTCTTTCTTGAACTCATCTACTAGGTAGTTGATCATGCGGTTATCGAAATCTTCACCACCAAGGTGAGTGTCACCGTTAGTTGAAAGAACTTCGAAAGTCTTCTCGCCTTCTACTTCATCGATTTCGATGATAGAGATATCGAATGTACCACCACCAAGGTCGTATACAGCGATAGTGCGATCACCACCTTGCTTGTCTAGGCCGTAAGCTAGAGCAGCAGCAGTTGGTTCGTTGATGATACGTTTAACATCTAGACCAGCGATACGGCCAGCATCTTTCGTTGCTTGACGTTGAGCATCGTTGAAGTAAGCAGGAACAGTTACTACTGCGCCAGTTACTTCTTCGCCTAGGAAGTCTTCAGCTGTTTTCTTCATTTTCTTAAGAACTTCAGCAGATACTTGAGGAGCAGCCATTTTTTGGCCTTGCGCTTCAACCCATGCATCACCGTTGTCAGCCTTAACAATGTTGAAAGGCATGATTTCGATATCGCGTTGAACTTCTTCATCTTCAAAACGACGACCGATTAGACGCTTGATAGCGAACAGTGTGTTTTGAGGGTTAGTAACAGCTTGACGTTTTGCAGGTTGACCAACTAGCGTTTCGCCTTCTGTGTATGCGATTACTGATGCTGTTGTGCGTTCGCCTTCAGCATTTTCAATTACGCGTGGTTTGTCGCCGTCAAGAACAGCAACACAAGAGTTAGTAGTACCTAAATCAATACCAATGATTTTACCCATCAGGCCATCTCCGAAATATTTTCTATTAAGTTTTTGCTATACCCACATATGTGGGGGTGGTAATCAGGGAATCAACCCTAATACACAAAATTAAAGTGCAAATGTAATTTGCTTTCGTATGCACCATAGATAAGGGCTGCAAACTGGTTTTCAAGGGAATAAGTAAAAAAAATCTATTTTTTCCCGTATCTTTTTACATAAAGGTAAAAAGTGACCGATCCCTTGCCAATTAAGGCTCCAATGTTGAGAAACTCTCGCATTTGTCGCCACATTGAAACCTCAACCCTATTCCAGATGCCATAAAAAAAGACCTTCATGTGGAAGGTCTTTTTCAAATAGATATTAATCAGTTAAATATTGTTCAAATGGTGACTGATTCAGCCATATTATTGGTTGAGCACTAACTGGTAGAAGCTCGCTTGAGTGTAATCACCCGCTTCCATACCACGCCATTCACAGGCTGAGCTCGACTTCTTAGTGTTGCATTGATTGTATGCGCCCGCCTTGAAGTACATCCAGTCCTGTCCATAACCAAGGTCGATATCATGCCCCTGATACTTACCCTTGGCCAAATCAACATCATACGTCTTCACAATAGGATCGGCTGAGTTTGGATTCTTAGTAAAGGTTAAGTGCATGATGTTATCTTTGATATTCACATCGTATGAGAACACTTCACCTAGCTTGATGCCATCAGCAGGGTCCGAGCTGCCTTTTTTCAGATTGTATTGACCAAATACATCATGGCGAATGTCTTTACGAAGTTTCTTTCCATTTTCATCTTTCGCGTTTTTCAATTCTTTCGGCGGGTTGAGCTCGTAGTTCCATGTTAATGAACCATGCTCATGCTCTGGTAGTTTACGGTAAACAATTTTAAGAGGTTCATTGTCCGAGCCGTGAATTTGCCCGATGACGACTGAAAATGCGCCTGTTTTATTGTAGTTACCACTGGTACTCACCTGATCAACAGAAAGTGTTGCCGTCATCTGGCCACCGATAGAGCCAAACTCTTCCGCGTTCTTATGGCTTGAAATCGCGAAGTTGTTGCTCGGCGCCGAGTAGCTGTCTGCCAGCATCGCTCTTAGCTCACTGCGCGTATTCTTACTGTTTGGTGTCGTTGGTGCTGTATTCGGAGCCACAAACACCATCGCGCCAGATTCGGCATCAGTGTAGAACCATTTAGGATGAACGTAAGGTGTGTCTACATTCGACAACTCTTGCTTACCGATCTCCAATGTTTTGCCTTTTCTAGAGCCTTCTGTCGTTAGCTCCGGTAGGTTAATTTTCCATTTAGATAAATCGAAGTTTTGTGCAGGCGCTTTTGCAGGGTCAAGATTGAACTGTTGACCAATATCGTGATTAGAAGCAAGAGCGGGAGCGGCTAAAAGGCTGGCAGTCAGTAGGCTAAGGTAAGACAGCTTCATTATTGGGTTTCCTTTATGTCGTCATAATGTAGGTTGTCAGAACAATAAAATAATATTGTATTATTATATGTGATCTATATTAAAGATTGAAAACTGATGGCCAATTCGGCACGAGTAAAAAGAAAAAATGAGACTTAACACCAATCAAAGATCTTTTTAGCTAAGTTATCAGATAGCCCAAAGCACTTATCATCAGAAACAAAAAAGCCCCGCTCTGGTTGAGCGGGGCTTCGCAGTTATTGAGTCTTAATTAAGAATTAAGCTTCTGCTTTTTGCAGCTCAGCTTCTTCGTTAGCTTCAACGCCAATTTCGTTTTCAGACTTAGCAACGATAGTGTTAACCGCTGTATCACCGACTACGTTTGAAGAAGTACAGAACATGTCACAGATACGGTCAACAGCAGCAACAATCGCTAGACCTTCTGGTGGTAAACCTAGTTGGTGCAATAGAACACCGACCATCACAACACCGCCACCAGGAACACCACCAGCACCGATAGACAGTAGCAGGATAGTTAGACCAAGAGTGAAGATATCAGCAGTATTGATTGGCTGACCAAACGCGTTTGCTACGAACATAGTTGCGAGTGCAATGTAGATAGATACACCAGACATGTTCATTGTTGCACCCAGTGGTACACCGAAACCTGCTACTGACTTAGATACGTTTAGTTTGTCAGTAAGAGTACGCATTGTTACTGGGATTGTTGCGTTCGAACTTGCTGTAGATAGTGAGAATAGAACTTGCTCACGAGTTGCACGTAGGAACTGCTTTGGAGAAATACCAGTGAATGAACCAACCATCATTGGATAGAAGAAGAAAATCCAGAACACAAGCATTGCAACCACAAGCGCCACATAGCCAGCAACTGACATTAGCGTGTCTGCATCCAGTGTTGCGCCCAGTTGAATCATCAGAGCAAATACACCGTAAGGCGCCAAGCTCATTACTAGGCCGATAAGCTTCATCATGATTTCGTTAGCCATCTTGAATGTCTTGATAGCTGGGCCACCACGAGAATCAAGCGCTTGAATAGCAAGACCTGTCAAAATTGCCATGAAGATGATTTGTAGCATGTCGCCGCTTGCGAACGCTTCTACAGGGTTGCTAGGAACGATGTTAACAACAAGAGAGAAGATGTCTGGTGTTTCAGTTGTTGTAAGCGCAATTGTCTCAGAAACCGTACCCGCAAGGTTCGCACCTGCACCTGGTTGGAAAATAAGACCAATCGTTAGCGCTGCTGAAATCGCGATGATGGTGTTAATAATGTAAAGACCAAAGGTTTTACCACCAAGACGACCAAATGAACGAATATCTTTTAGCTCAACAATACCGCAAACAATAGATACGTATACAAGAGGAACTACAAGCAATTTGATAAGTGATACGAACATACCACCAGCACCTTCGGCAGCGCCAAGTAGATACGTATCAAAAATAGCAATACCGCTGAATAGGTACTGAATAGCAGTACCAATAAGTAGACCGGCGAACAAGCCTACAAAAATTTTACTTGAGAGCGATTTATCCATCGTTCTTCTCCAGTTTGTTGTGTTTGAAATTTGTACTTTTATAGTTATATATGCGACCAAAATCGCTATATGGCAGTGGATTTTACATATAAAGATAACAATTAAAAGTATTTATTTACAAAAACATCACAAATGTGACATCAAAACATTTACTCAATCACAACAAGTTTCATAACACAAAACTCTAAATCGCTGATCTGAATGAAATAAAAAGAACGACATTCTTAATGCGGTTTTGATGCTTATTTACGTGGACTCTCAAGTTATAGGCACAAAAAAAGAGAGGCCTATGCCTCTCTTTTTATTTTACGTAAACCAGTGATTTATTTTGTCGCTGCTACTAATTCAGTCAATGCGCCAGTCAACCACTTGGTAACGTAATACGTCATTACTTAGCAACCATAACCATCGCTGGGCGAACCACACGACCGTTTAGTTCGTAGCCTTTTTGCATCACAAACATAACCGTGTTTGATTCGTGATCTGGGCTTTCTTGAATAGACATCGCTTGGTGGAATTCAGGGTTGAACGCTTCACCTTCAGGGTTGATCTCTTTAAGACCAAACTTAGCAACTGTGTCTACGAACGTTTTGTGCGTTAGCTCAACACCTTCATACAGTGGCTTAACCACTTCGTTTTCAGCGTCTGCTGCTTGCATTGCACGCTCTAGGTTGTCGATTACAGGAAGCAGACCTTCAGCAAACTTGTTCAAAGCGAATTTACGCGCTTTATCAATTTCTTGTTCGCTACGGCGACGCATGTTTTCAACTTCAGCTTTCGCGCGAAGAACAGAATCTTGCTGCTCTTTCACTTTAGATTCACTAGAAAGCAGTGCAGCTTCCAGTTGAGCGATTTTTGCTTCCTGCTCATCAGCAGCGTCTTCATTCAGTTCAGCTTCTTCAACTTTCTCAGCTTCAGCGATGATCTGATCTAGCTCTGCTTCGGTTACTTTGTTTTCTTCGTTGCTCATGATATCTCCAGAATTCGTTTTCAATGCAAGTGACAGGCGTGTTTGCACCCCAAATTGATATAAAACACTCGCATAGACGTTCAACTTGCCTTTATTATGGGGATGAAGAATTTTGATTCAAGCCTAATTCGTTTGGAAACGTTATGAAAAAGCCATTTGAAGTCATCGCCATTATCGGTAAACCTCGAGATCAGCAAGCAATTCAGACTCATAGAGAGCTCTATCAGTGGTTAAGTGCTGAGGGTTATCAAGTGTTTGTTGATGACAGACTCGCCACTATTTTAGACGACATCCCAAAAGAACATTTTTCTAGCCTGATTGAATTAGGTAAACGCTCCGATCTCGCCATTGTGGTCGGTGGTGACGGAAACATGCTCGGTGCGGCTAGAATCTTGTCACGTTTCGACATTTCAGTGATTGGTGTTAACCGAGGTAATCTTGGTTTCCTAACCGATCTCAACCCTGAAAACTTCCAGAGCGCGTTGACTGATGTTCTCAAAGGCGAGTTCATGGAAGAAGAGCGCTTCTTACTTGAAACGGAAATTCATCGTCACGGCCAGATAAAAAGCCACAATGCGGCACTTAATGAGGCAGTACTGCACCCCGGACAAGTGGCGCACATGATCGAGTTCGAAGTGTATATCGATGATAGCTTCGCCTTCTCACAGCGCTCTGATGGCTTAATCGTCTCAACACCGACAGGTTCTACCGCCTACTCGCTTTCCGGCGGCGGCCCTATCCTGTCATCAAGCCTAAATGCTATCTCACTCGTGCCAATGTTCCCGCATACCCTTTCAAGCCGCCCATTAGTGGTGGATGGCAAGCGTCGTATTAAGCTTATCGTATCGCCTGATAACCGTGGAACTCAGGAGGTGAGCTGCGATGGTCAAATCTCACTGCCTGTTTCTCCTGGTGATGAGATCCACATTTACCAAAGCCCGAATGTACTTAAGTTGATCCATCCTAAAGACTACAACTACTACCATGTTCTACGTAACAAACTAGGTTGGTCGAGTAAGCTGTTCTAAAAGAATAAACGCTCCAGTGGTAACCGAAAATTTGAAAGGCTGACGACATTCGTCAGCCTTTTTATTGCCAGTAAAAGCCCGTCGGCTCTAGCTTCTCTGCAGTTCCTTATACCTCCACTCCCAAGAGGGAGGAACGACTGAGTTGGGAATCTATAGCGGTTTCAGTGATCTACGAACAACCTCAATTCTGATAACGGTCGCAAAAAATTTTCACCTGTCGACTTTACTGTATAAAGAAACAGTATATACTGAACTTATATACAGTATTGTTCAGTTATACAGGTAAATAAAAATGCTGGCTCATTTAAGTGTTAATAATTTCGCTATTGTTAAGTCTTTACAGCTAGAACTATCTAAAGGCATGACAACAATCACCGGGGAAACTGGTGCGGGTAAATCTATCGCTATCGATGCTTTAGGCTTATGTCTTGGGGGAAGATCCGATGCAGGAATGGTTCGACAAGGTGAAGAAAAAACCGAAGTCAGTGCCGCTTTTTTACTTGAGAACAATCTGCATGCAACCCGCTGGTTAGAAGACAACGAATTGCTTGATGGCAGTGAGTGCATCCTGCGCAGAACCATCTCAAAAGAAGGTCGTTCTCGTGCATTCATCAACGGTAGCCCTGTCCCTCTTTCGCAATTGAAATCGCTAGGACAACTGCTGATCAACATCCATGGTCAACACGCGCATCACCAGTTGATGAAAAGCGATTACCAAATGGCCATGCTTGATCAATACGCAGGCCACTTGAACCTATTGAAATCGACACGTAATGCTTATCAAGCCTGGCGACAAGCGGATAACCACTTAAAAGAGTTACGTGAAAATAGCCAGCAAAACCAAGCTCAAAAACAACTTCTTGAATACCAAATCAAAGAGTTAAATGAGCTGTCTATTGGGGAGGAAGAATATGAAGACCTCGAACAAGAGCATAAGCGCCTCTCCAATAGCGGAGAACTGGCCACAACCTGTCAGCAAGCTATCGAGCTTATTTATGAAGGCGAAGAAGTTAATGCGCTTGGTATTCTGCAATCGGCCAATAACTCCTTAATTCAGCTAGCTGAGCTAGATGAAAGATTGGCCGAGTTACCGAACTTGCTTTCTGAAGCCATTATTCAGATCGAAGAGACCAACAACGAGTTAAGAACCTACCTAGACAGCATTGATGTTGATCCCGGTCGTATGGCTTACGTTGAGGAGCGTTTCTCTAAAGTGATGTCGATGTCTCGTAAACACCACGTGTTACCTGAAGAGCTGTATAAGCACCATCAAGACTTACTACAACAAGTTGAAGCGCTTGATTGCTCTGATGAAAAATTAGAAGAACTGGCAAACGAGGTGGAAAACCAATACCAATCGTTCGTTGCTAAATCAGAGAAGCTTCATAAATCTCGAACTCGTTACGCAAAAGAGCTCAACAAGCTGATCACGCAAAGCATGCACGAACTGAGCATGGAAAAAGCGCAGTTTGCCATTGAAGTGAACAACACCAACACACACCCTTCTCCATTGGGTATGGATAACGTGACCTTCATTGTTTCGACCAACCCAGGCCAACCGATGCAGCCGATTGCGAAAGTGGCCTCTGGTGGTGAGTTATCACGAATCTCATTAGCGATTCAGGTGATCACAGCGCAAAAAGTGGATACACCAAGCCTGATTTTCGATGAAGTCGATGTGGGTATCAGTGGACCAACCGCTGCGGTTGTCGGAAAAATGCTACGTAAGCTGGGCGAATCGACACAAGTTATGTGCGTGACTCACTTACCTCAAGTTGCCGGTTGCGGTCACCAACAACTTTTTGTAGCGAAGAACACGAAATCAGGTAAAACCGAGACTCAAATGCACACGCTTGATGAGCAACAACGCGTTTCAGAGCTTGCTCGACTGCTTGGTGGCAGCCAGATTACCGAATCGACGCTTGCCAATGCAAAAGAGTTATTAATCGCAGCATAGGTTACATATTCAGCAACTTTCTGATAATTTACCGAAAATTCTTGGCAATTTTGCAACTTAATTCAAAATTGCCAGTCATAACAAGCTCAAAGCGCAAGGAGCTTTTTACTTCTTGCTGGAGCTTGTTTATTATCAGGCAGTATTTTAGCGAAGAAAGATCTCAAACTATGCGAATTAAAAAGTGGTTAGTTGCAGTTCCACTTGCACTAACAATGTTGACCGGTTGCTCTCTATTAGAGAAGTTGGTTTATCGAATTGACATCAATCAGGGTAACTATGTTGAACAGGAAGCTGTCGATCAGCTCAAGTTTGGCATGACAAAAACACAAGTTCGTTACGTTATGGGCTCACCTATGCTTATCGAAAATGGCTACCCAGATACGTGGTACTACATTTACCACCACACAAAAGGCCATGAAGACTCGATTCAAAAAAATCTTGTTGTTAACTTTGATGCAACGGGCACCTTAGTGACGATCAATGGTGATTTTGAAGCCAGTGATGAATTCTTCGAAAGCCTTCGCTAGCTTTCCAGTCAACAAAGCTCTCGGCCGATAAAGCTATCAGTCGACAAAACTATCCGTCGACAAAGCAAGAATCGCAAAAGCCTGCTCACATGAGCAGGCTTTTTAATATCTGCTAACAAATTAGCTGCGTTGTCTAACCAACAGGCACAAAAAAGCTCGCCAATATAGCGAGCTCTCTTCTTAGTCAAACTTGTTTAGCATTACGATTTAGCTGCGGCCGCTTTTGCTTGTTCAGCACGCTTACGGCGAATTTCTTTTGGATCGGCTAACAGTGCTCGATAAATTTCGATACGATCTTTATCTCGAACGGTTGCATCTAACTTAACGTTGCGGCTGTATACGCCAACTTTATTTTTCGCCAAGTCGATTTCTGGATACAACTCTAAAACACCAGACTGCGCAATAATCTCTTCAACGGTCGCGTTCTTATTTACCACTAAGGTAAATACACGCTGCTCATGTGGAAGCGCAAACACAACTTCTACGTGGATCATATCTGATTCAATAGTCATGGCTTAGTAAACCTGTTTCGCTCGTTGAGTAAAAGCACTGACCATATTGCTTGTCAGTTCATTGAAAATCTTGCCAAATGCCATTTCAATCATTCGACTAGAAAATTCAAACTCTAGTTTAAGTTCAACCTTACATGCTTGGTCGTCTAGAGGAGTGAAATACCAGCCCCCCTCCAGCTTCTTAAACGGGCCATCTACCAGCTCCATTAAAATTTCAGCACCATCCGCCATTCGATTCGACGTAGTGAATGTTTTACTGATACCAGCTTTAGAGACATCAACCGAAGCCACCATCGCGGAATCTGAAGATTCGATCACACGAGAACCAGAACATCCTGGCAAAAACTCAGGATAACGAGCAACATCATTGACCAAGCTGAACATCTGGTCGGCACTAAAAGACACTAATGCTGAACGAGTAACCTTTGGCATATAGACTCCTGTTAAAGACAGCGTTACATTAACACAAACTGCAATTTTAATTGTATTGGGCCAGAGCGCAAATAAAAAGGATTCCCCATCTAGGGCGCATTCCGTATAATGAGGCCATTATGGCAAAGAATAAATCAAAATCAAAAGCCGGTAGTAATACCATTGCGCTTAATAAGAAAGCTCGCCACGAATATTTCATCGATGATGAGATAGAAGCGGGGCTTGAGCTACAAGGCTGGGAAGTAAAATCCCTACGTGAAGGCAAAACCAATATCGCAGAAAGCTACGTATACATCCGAGATGGCGAAGCATTCATCAGTGGTATGACGATTACTCCGCTAACTCAAGCGAGTACTCATATCGTGGCGAACCCAACACGTATCCGTAAACTATTAATGTCGAGAAAAGAACTCGACAACCTTATCGGTCGTATTAACCGTGAAGGCATGACGCTTGTCGCAACCGCACTTTACTGGTCTCGCTCTTGGGCGAAGATTAAAGTTGGCGTAGCGAAAGGTAAAAAGCTGCACGATAAACGTACTGATATGAAAGAAAAAGATTGGGCGAGAGATAAAGCACGAATTATGAAGAGTAATTTGCGTTAATTTTAAGCACTTAAACGCACAGTGCTAGACAGGGTAAGCTTTTCTGGTACTATGCAAATAACACTTGGGGCTGATTTAGGATTCGACAGGAATTTTGAAGTCTGAGGTGCATGCCGTGGGGCGGTTGGCCACGTTAAAAGCCGCAAAAAAATAGTCGCAAACGACGAAAACTACGCACTAGCAGCTTAATAACCTGCTCAGAGCTCTCTTACCCTAGCTTCCGCTCGTAAGACGGGGACCAATAAGAGATCAAACCCAAACTAGCTAGCGTGGCTTCTCCCACCTGAGAGGAAAAGCGCGAATTATAATTCAGGTTAGCCTTTAACTAGCGTGTCGGTTCGCAGGTTGCTGGTGAAATTAAAGATCGACTAAGCATGTAGTACCAATGATGAATGATTTTTGGACGCGGGTTCAACTCCCGCCAGCTCCACCAAACGTTTGGAAAGGGCCAACTCGAAAGAGTTGGCCCTTTTTTTATGTCTCATTTGAGGATGTCTTTTTACATTAGTGAACGTACGCACTATATGATTAGATTTTGTGCATTTCCTCTAAGCCACTCTTTATGCTCTTTATAGTCGGGCATGACTCGTTCAACTTCTTTCCAGAACTGTGGCGAATGGTCATGGTGGATTAGATGACAAAGCTCATGCACCACTACGTAATCAACAACCCTGTTGGGAGCCATGACAATCACCCAGTTAAATTCTAAATCACCGTAAGGGGTACAACTGCCCCATCTACTCTTAAACTCTTTAGTACGAACAACTCCCGTTTCAACGCCCACCAACGATTCGTAACGCCTTACCTTCTCTCGAATCTTCTTATCAGCATGGCTGCTTATACCAATTCGTTAAAGCTCGGAGAATATAGTGCGTTTGTGTGGATGGGTCGGAAACGGTGACCGTAATACGTCCATTAAGTAGTTTTGTAGGCTTTAAGTCGCCTTTAAGCACTTTTAAGCGATAATTCCGCCCTAAGTATGGCAATGACTCACCTGACACATACTCTCGCATTGTCGTAGGGCTGGTGGGGCAATGAAAGAGTGCAAACACAACAAATCATCGATGCAATCCATGATTTGCATAACATTTCATATTAATATCTATTTTTTATGCAATTAAACACCCGTGATGTATGTAAAATATCTATTACGTAAACAAATCATGAGCAGAGCACTATCAACAACGATACCCCGAAGCCCAAATTGGCTACGCCCTCTTTAAAACACTATTTACAGCAGGTTGATTGGACATTAAGTCGCTTGCTAGGATTTATTTTAAAAGCGTTAATTTACATTTTCCTCGTCAGTATGAGTATTGCAGTCATCAGTTTTGAATTACTCAATATTTTTGAATATCAAGATGGGTTCTCTGATGTATCAACCATCGAGATTATCTTTTTTATCTCATTTCTTGTGTTGTTAAAACGCTATTGGGTATATACAAAACAAACCTCACTTCGCTGGTGGCATATCATTAGCACCCCGTTTTTATGGCACGGAAAATTCATTACGGCTGCGTTACTTTGTGCCAGTACGATTGTTTTTATTGACCTATTCGAAGGTACCGAGCACTTTAAAAACCTGTTATTGCTAGAGCAAAGTTACGACCAAATCTTTTCTTTCAGCATTATATTACTGTGCTTGTATATTGCAGTTCCAAGCCAGGATCTGATTCTAAACCCAGGCTCAGACACCCCATTAGAAACCCCAAATAACGACAACGATACTAAACAAGCACAAACGGACGCTGAGGTAACAAATGCTCAATAAAAAACACGCCATGCTTGCTATTGCACTAGCGATCTTACCAATGGTTTCCAATGCTAAAAAACTCTCTCTGGTCGATAGCTGTGTTGAACTTATCAATATTTATGACTCCAAAAGTTCGAAACGATTGTTAGCGGCACAAACCACATCGCTATCAGAAAGTTTACGTGCAGGATACTGCTTGGGAGTGATTGACCAATATGAAAAGTCCGAATATGGCTGCCGTTCAGATTGGTATGAGCGAGCACAGTTTATTGCACGCGAGTCATTAAAAGATAAGCCGTTGCCAGAGCGAAAACTATTGGAGCTATCGTGTGAAATCTAACGATAGCTACATCTCAACGCCTGATGCAATTAAGAAGCTATTTAACATAAAGTTAGCCGAACATAAATCATTCAAAGATTTGGTGTACCCACTAGTAAGAAGCAAAGGTTTCTTTGAGGTTAAAAAAGAGCCTATGGCGCTGGGCTCAACAAAGAACAACTTGCTCATTGCAAGTAATAGCCTAACCAAACTCCATAATGCCGTTTTGCTACAAGGGTTCTTTGCTGATAGTAAACGAGTCAAAGAGATCTTTTCTCATTCTAAAAAACGCATAGAAGCGGCGGACTTTTTAGAAACAGTCGTCATGGGTAGACAATCTATTCTCGCAGTTGGCATTCAAACGACTACGCTGTCAGAGCTGATCGTAAAATTAAAATCAGAACACATCGACCTGAGTAAGGAAAAGTTACCAAAACCTTTTCAAGAGTTACCGCAACTTTCTCTTAATGGCGTAACCAGTGTAATGCAGGCTCTATTGGCTCAAAGCGCCTTGCTGACACAAGGTGAATCAATGATCATGCACTTTTTCAATCAGGATATAGAAAAAGCCTACCTTGCAGCATGCTCTCTAGGAAATACAACTCCTGCGCTGGCTCAATACCAAACCCTTATCAAGCAGAAATACCTCGAAGCCGTCGAGTTCGATGACCTATTAAATAATTTATTAAATTAGTTGTTGCGAGTGCAGTGCACTCAATCATTCTTGCTATCAGTTCATCAGGGAGAGCAAGAATGACTTCAACTAAACAGCTTATTGATACATTCCAATCTCAACTCCCTCCATGCTATGCAGAGCGAGCTTTCAGTATTGAAGCCCAACTCCGAGCTGGAGCTTTATACCCAAATTTAGGGGGTAAGAAGATCCGCTCTTGTCCGACCTATATTAGGTTTAAGTTGGGTAGAGGGTTCCGGTTTGTTTGGCGTGTTGCTCCTGATGGGCTTTATCCCAAAGCAATCACAACTAGGCAAGGATTTGAGCGAATCATTAAACAAATCCGCAAGGCTAGTTATTAAACAAGGAAATTGACAATGGCTAAGAAAATCACACCAGCAGACAATGCAGCAAACATCCCTAATGCCAACAAGGGAACAAGCGGCACTAACCGTCAGCATGATCAGAACAAAGGCAACCGCGGTAAACAACTAAACCCTAATCAACAAGGGAAGAAATAATATGCCAAATTCAAGTGATATGTCTCAAGACGAGCTCGATGTATGGTCAGATATCAACAACCCAAACAACGATACTGATATGGATGATTGGTCTGATGCACATAACCCAAATAATGATGATTATTTAGGTGATGACTAAGTAATAAGCGGCTCTCTAAGGAGCCGTTTTTTTTAACTTGTTCACAAGGCATTGATGGTTAGCCGTTTAGGCTCTCAATAAAAAGCCACACATCCCATTAATGAAATGTGTGGCTGTTTAGATCTGTTCTGCTACGAACTTAGATAAGTTTAGGGGTTACTCCATATCACCTAACAAGTAATCTTCATCGCTGCTCACTACTGCGCCGTGCTTCAAGAAGTTCTTACCTAGGATCATGCTGTATTCGAAGCGAGAACGGTCTTGAAGGTTTACCCTCACCTCTTTCTCTAGGTCTCCGAGCTTAACCTTCATTTCTACCACAGGGCGAATGTTCACCTTCTCGCCTTTCTTGGCTTTAATGCGCATTACATCAATCACTGGCTTGGTGAAATCTTGCTTATCGCCTTGGTTGTTTTGATAGGTAAAGCTCACCATGTCTTGGCCATCTTTCTTAAATCGTTTGATGTTGACTGCGTTCATTGAGCTTACATCGGCACCTGTGTCGAGCTTGGCCGGGAACTTCATGCCGTTCACTTCTACTACTTCAATATGCCCAACTTTAAACAGTGGTTCGGCTTTCAGAAGGTAATCAGAACGCGTATTAACGTAAACGCCTTCTTTTGCCATCTTCTTACCTAAAATAAAGTACGCTTCTTTCTCATTTGTATTAAGCACATCGATGGCAAACTCTTGCGTACGCACTTTTCCAGACACCGCAAACTCACCACTTACAACCGGACGAGTATCATCACCGACTTTAAGCTTCTTAATAATTGGCTTGGTCACCTTCTGCTTCTCACCATTTACATCCGTAAGATAAAATTCAACGGAAGCATCTTTGCCTTTACCTGTCATTTCAAAACTGTCGACCTTCAGCAAAGGTGTATTGACAGTGAAAGAAGCCACGGCCTTAAGCGGGAAGTTATCAATCGTAATGTCCTCTTCCGGAGAGATAATCATAGGCTCACCAGACTCAGCCACATCACTAAAGTTCTCTGAACCTTCGGATAAAATATTCTCAGCACTGGTATCAATCATGAAGAGTTCGCTGGCTGTGTTGGTTCCAAATCTCAACTGCGATTCACTACTCGAGCGCTCACGTAGGTACACCAGAACGTCTTTAGTCGTGTTTTCATCGAGTTGAACAGGCACATACACCAAAGGTCTCTTCTTACCGCTCACGCTTAACATACGAACCAACGGCAATGTCATCTCTTTTTGCTTGCCGTCGTTATCGAACATATCAAACGTCACTTCACTGTTCTTCTTATCTATATCGATGTCTTTTGCATGAAGGATGCTGTAGCGATTTTTTAATGAGAAGGTCGCGTTCATCGCCATTCCAGAGATAGACACCACCTCTTTTCGGCCAACAACGGTCGCGTTCTCTTGCTCTTGTAAATAGTCATAACCTGCAAACACCAGCGCGTTATCCGCAAGGAAGGTTTTACCAATCAGCACTGGCGCAGAGAAGTGGCTTCTGTCGGTCAGGTTAACGTCGGTTTTTAGCTCTTGGTCTGCAATGGTGAGCGACATTTTTACGGTAGGGCGATGCAAAGGCGTGCTGCTGGTGCGGCTGCGTATCATGCTGACACGCTCTAAAGGCGCTTCGATTAATACCATGTCTCCCGTCCGCGGGTTTTGAACCTTAAAAGACACCACAGCCTCATATTTCGCAAAGGTAGTGCCATCCCAATCATTGTAATCAACATCGGAATTGTTCAACAGGTCTTCGGTTAACGCCGCCATCAACTCTTGGTCTTTGAGATTTTGGTAATCGGGATTAGAGCTCTTCACATGAATGTCTTCAGCATGCATAGAAGTGGTTTCCGCACCGGTATCAATTTTACCAATGAAAGGAACGTCTTTTAGCCCTTGAACGCTAGATAGGTACACGTTCTCAGTGCGGCCTAATACTGCTTTACCATCGAGTTCGTAAGTGGGATTTTGAGTGGTAGGTGAAGTGTCAGTAGCCAAAGTGTATTGTGAAAAAAGTAGAGTGCTTAAAAGAGTTAGAGCCAAAGGTATCTTTTTCATTAGTTGGTCCGTTGTGATCAGTTCACTAATAATACTGGCGTTTCCGCGAAGAGTTCCCCCACCAGCAATGGTTCTCACATAACGTTAACGCTATGAGTTTTTCAATGACAAACCGATGACTTTGCGCTGCATTCGCTTATCGATTATTGACTAATGGATACCCAATAACCTTTTTCAATACTCGGTGTTCTATTGAAGAAATGAATACAAAAAAGGCCAACGACGAGCGCTGACCTTAGCGATTCAAAACACACCTGAAGCGAGTTTAACTTGCTAAAACACAAACGGTTCTAGATAAACATAGCACTAAAAAGTCCCGACTGTTTTCTTTGCACAGATAGCTCGAGCTTTTTCTGCGTCCTCACCTTTATTTTTGAGATAGCACTGTCGATAAGATTCGACGTAGCGCTCAAATAACACCTCGGCTTCAGGTTGTGGTTTAGAGAGCAGTTGGTTAACAAACTTTCTTGAGCCGACCTCAAAATGCTGAGTATCAATTGGGGAATTCCAATCCCCTCCCCAGATCATAAATCCGTGATGGGCAAACAGCTCCACAACATCTTCTGCCATGCCGCTGCGTTCTATTTCATTACGCGCACGAAAACGAGTACGGTTCACATAACTTGTCGCAGATTGTGAAGGCTTTACCGTGATTCTTCCGTTGCTATCAAACTCTAAGAAAGGGTTTTGAACTGGGTTGATGTCGATTGCCACACCATAGGCATGTTTCGACCAACCTCCTCCGCCTGTAATAGGACGAGCGTTAAAGGCGCTGCTGTTGTTCGCATCCATTGAGGCGCTATCATCACCTCTGAATTCACGCATTAGGCGAGCGGAATGAAGAGGAAAATTGCGCTGTTTGAGCTCTGAAAAGATTTGTTCAACAGCAGGCGCAATAACATCAAGCACGATCATATTGCCCTGTTGCGTTTCCCCTTTGAAACTAATGAAATCGAAATCCACTTTGGATAGTCGCTCACAACCAACGGGCGCACCACTACTCAAGACATTGTTCTTTTTCATCATGTCGCATTGCCATTGAGATATAGGAGCGACTTGGGCATAACTCACTGCACTGAGCACAGTGGCCAGACAGCCGACAATAAAACGTTTCATATCAAAAACTCAAAAATAGTAAGAGTGAAAAGTAGCAGAGTTGGAAAATAACATAAGTTGGAAAATAGCATATTAAGCCAAGTTGAGCGCACGCTTTGTTAGCGTGTTTTGTTCCAGTAAACAATCTCTCTAACTCGTCCGTTCTGATCCTTGTCAGCTTCTCCACCAACATCAGAAAGTTCAGGTAAGGTCGATAATTGCGGAGCGTAATAGGCAACTAACATAAGTACGAACGCATCGTAAATATCGTCTATCGCGGCGTCTTTACGTTTGGTATTTGAAATAGCCAACGACAAGCGGTCACACCATTGAGGGGATAGCTGCTGAATAATAGAAAGCCGTTCCTCTTTGCCTTCTTGCGTTCGTTTTGAAAACGTCAGCGGTTCGTCTTTCAATGCTGCAAACACCACTTCAGGATGTGATTCCCTGATAGAAAGATTGGGATGAGTTTCAATGAGCTCATCAAGCTCGCGAATCTTGGGCACAATTCCCCAAGTCTGTTTAGAAAACTTCTTATCAAGCTGCTCCACATTGGCACTGCACGCCGCAATGTAATCGGTTTGGTAAACCGCCTCACGACACGGAACCGGAAACACCGAAGAACCACGTTTGCTGGTTAGAAAACGCCTTGCTGCTTTGTCACACAAGCGATCTGGAGTTTGTGCATCACTAAAACCAATCGGCATATCGATTAACGTCGTCGAACCTGCAAGTTCATCGACTAACTCATCGAGCGTGTTTACCACTTTGAACGTAGGTAGATCATTGCCAGAGACAATCCAAGCGATCCACCCCGCCTTGCAGCCATCAATTCCGATGTATTTCATTATGTTCTCAAATTGCAAACTTACACTAGCTTGTACTGTCGCTAACTATCGGCTTTGAATCAACTTAACTCCGGTATATATGCCAACAATGATACTCAACACAGAACAAACGCCAGCCAGAGAAAGTACAGGCATCGCCACTAACAGTTGAGTATCGTTTCCTCCACCAGCCATCACAGCACCAAGCCCCATAAGCACACCCGCAACCAAATGTTTACCCAATCGACGTATAGGGCTTAACCTCAGTGAAAACGACCCAGTAAATAACGCGGCGCTAACCATTCCAGCTAACAGCGAGATCATCAAGATAAAACGCTCGCTGCTTGGCCAATCTTCAGCTTTACCGTGCCAAAGAGAAGTCCCCATAGATTTCAACAACCCACTTGGCGTCCAGTGTGGCTCATAAAGGAATACAAAGCCTGCCGTTAACCCAATCCCCAGCATTGATAACCATAACTTACGATTTACCGCATTCATGAAATAACAACTCACCACAATTGTGAACGAGATACTTCCAAGGAATACGTATCTAGAAAAGTCGGACAGTACCAACCTAGCTCCTTTCAACTCCGAAGGCAAAACTGGAGCAAACACCAACCAAGCAACAAACCAACCGAATATAGTCGCCAACATAACCACTTCGCCGCGAGCTAACCTACTCACTGTAGAAACCCCACAACCACTGTTGATTGCCGCGCCAATACCAAACAGAAAGCCACCAAGCAGTGAGAACAAACTCGGCCAAAAAGCTATGGACAACTGGCGCCCCTCAACCACTGAACCTAACCCCATAGAGACCCAAGCCAGCGAACCACTAAACACAATCGCGATGATGAACATCGGTGACCCATTTGTCGCCTCTTTCACTCCTCTAACCATACAAAGGCCCGTAGTTTGGGCAAGATACCCCAACAAGAAGATGCAGAGTAAAGCGAGAATGAACAGCATACATAACCCCCGAATTGCATTGATTTTGCTGCTGTCGTTCGTTAAATATAGTAGCAACCTAGAACCCTAAGGACAGAATATGCACCACAAGCTTATTGATTGGCATAAGTCTAGACATCCTAATTACTTAGGAGACAACAAGGTTAATAAACTTTCTGCCACTGAGCTTCAGTGTTTAGCGGTTCAAATTTTACAACCTATCGAACGCTCACTAGGAGAAATAACGGTGACCTATGGTTATACAAGTCATCCTCTTTTGAGGTGGATATTAAAAAATAGCCCTGGAGATATGGCGCCCGATATTGACCAACATGCCTCTATGGAACTCAA
Source organism: Vibrio sp. 10N.247.311.49 (assembly GCF_041467655.1). Taxonomy (NCBI): domain Bacteria; kingdom Pseudomonadati; phylum Pseudomonadota; class Gammaproteobacteria; order Vibrionales; family Vibrionaceae; genus Vibrio; species Vibrio sp. 10N.247.311.49. The sequence continues at coordinate 99,184 of NZ_JBFSVA010000006.1, read as the reverse complement.
CTCCCGGGATAGTCGTATCTGTAAGCGCAGCGGGGCTGCGTGTGATATTTATGTTGAAGGGTATGAGCAACGTATGGATGAGGTCGCTCGATTTATCTGTAAGCATTTAGAGTTCGACCGACTCTATTTTTATGGCAAAGATAAACCTTTGCATATTAGCGTTGGGGCTGATAATTCAAAATACGCCCTTATCCGACAACGCCGAAGTGATGGGCTTCGCGTAAACACAAAAAGTGCAAAAGGCAGCGCCACACAGGCATTGTTTGATGATTTATAATCTTCAAAAACACCTAAGGAATAGGAATGAACGAAGAGCTATTTGCTGAACTTACCTCTCAAATAAAAGTTGGAAAACAACTTCCCGATGCCATTTATCTTCATAAAGACGCATTCAGCGCATTGCCTAAAGTATTAACACAGTTCATTCCCGCCGTAGCAAAAGCCGTTAACTTAGATGAAGAAGACTGGAACCTCGTTAAGCTGTTTAAAAAAGAGTTCCGTTTATCTCTTCTTCATTACCCTGATTTTTATACTGATTCCTATCCCGCATTAGAACAAAGCCTCAATGTCGACCTCTCTAAGCTAAGCCACAAAATTACAGGCTATCGCGAATCTGAAAACCCGCCGATCTTACATCGAAAAGAAACCATGGTTTTGCCAACAAGTGAATATTACGAACACTTCGTTTCACTCACACAAGAAGGCGAGAATGCAGGCCTGTACGAAAACAGCCGTTTGATTGGTTTTAAACGTTCTTGGGAAAACCTAATAGCACGCCATGGTTACGAGCTTGTCGATGGTCGATTATTCCGATGCTCCTCTGTGACAACGCAAGAAGAGGCTGGGATTGATAGGCACAGAACGGCCATCGTGCGCCATGAACTCTCTGCACCAATGAAGACTCTCGTTAAACATGGTTACTTAAAAGGCGAGCACTCAATTTTCGATTACGGCTGCGGCCGCGGAGACGATTTAAGGGAGCTTGAAGCACATGGCCTCGACGCTCTGGGTTGGGATCCGAACTTTCAACCCGACAACGACAAATCCAATTCTGATATCGTAAACATAGGGTTTGTTCTTAACGTAATAGAAGATCAAGATGAAAGACTCGATGCCCTACTAGGCGCATGGGAGCTAGCAGATAAATTTCTGGTGGTTTCTGTCATGCTGGCTAACGAAAACTACATTGCTCAGTTCAAACCTTATAAGGATGGGGTGATTACCTCTCGTAACACCTTCCAAAAATACTACGCGCAATCAGAGATCAAAGCGTACATAGAGAGAAACCTACAGGAAGACGCCATTACCGTCGCGCCTGGTATTTTCTATATATTCAAAGACAAATTGGAAGAACAACAGTACCTTCAGAGTAAATACAAACGCCACCATAAATGGCAGCAACTGACTTCGCCAGAGCCTATTGAAGCCAAAGACAAAGCCAAACTGCTTATTACCCAGCATCAAGACTTGTTCAACAGCTTTTGGAATACATGCTTAGAACTCGGCCGTATTCCTGCCAACGATGAATTTGAACAATCTGACAAAATTCGAGAGTTAATAGGCTCACACAGAAAAACCTTTAACTTACTGCAAGAGATGTTTGATACCAAAGAGTTTGAACAAGCAGAAAAGAGCCGAAAAGAAGATCTTCTCCTCTATTTTACTATGGGACTGTTTGAGAAAAGAAAACCCTATACGCAGCAACCAGAACCCCTTAAGCGCGACATCAAAGCCTTGTTTGATGATTACAAAACCGCGATCAACCTGGCTGCAGAATTACTGTTCGCGATTGCAGACACCGACTTAATCCAACAGCAGTGCCAGAAAGCACACAGCCAACTGCCAGCAAGCCTGCTCAACGAAGGACATTCACTGATCCTACATCGAGACTTTATCGACGACTTACCACTACTGCTGCGAGTCTACGTTGGTGCAGGGTTGCAAATGTATGGCGAACTGGATGAAGAAATAGACCTAATTAAAATTCATATCACATCCGGGAAACTCACCCTCACCGCCTATGATGACTTTGAAAAATCAGTTCCTTTCTTAGTCGAACGCATAAAAATCAAGATGGCTGAGCAAGATATCGACTTCTTCGATTACGTCAATGAAGAGCGCAGGCCGCCATTGCTGAATAAACACCTCTACATGCCAGCCGAACACGAGAACTACAAGAAACAACAGAGCTTCGACAAACGATTGGCGAAGCTCATGGAGTTTGAAGCAAGTGAGGAAACACAGATGATGAGAACAGAATTTGAAGTGCTTTTAGAGAAGGAACATAAAGAAATTAAAGGGTTTACTTTAAGAACTGAGACCAAGTTGACTATCAGCCAAAGATGAGGTCAGCATCAAAGTCATAAACCTCTACCTGCTGCTTCTGAATACCAATACATTTATCAATCATAATTTCTGCAAGTTGCTCCCCATCAATTAAAATTATAGGTACACAGCCGGGTTTAAATGAAATATCCATGGCTTCTTTCGTGAAGCTACTGGTCGTAATGAAAATCCCCTGCTCAAACTCACCAGTAATATCACCTCGAAATTGCGAAACATCCGGTCGGCCAACCTTATTATTTTCAGCATAGCGCTTACATTGAGCAGCAACTCCCATTTCAGCAATACCAATCTTCAGAGCCCCTTTAACATCAATACCACCATCACGGCTATTTGATGTAACAGCCATGTTCTTAAAGCCATAGCAAGTCAAAAAGTGCTCACTAAACTCTTCAAATTGATAAGGAGTCAAAGATCTTAAGTATGTAAGTATCTCAGCTTTGCATTTCTCCTTCTGCTGTGTCGCCAGATCCAGAATTTGTTCAATGGTAGAATCAGCCAGCACCGCTTCCGGAGAAGGCTCTCTAACTTCATAGCTAGATAGATACTCAATACGATACTCCGCAAGTAATTCGTAAGAACCATCGGAATGTTTGTAGAAAAAACGATCTTTGTGCATCTGTGAAATGCTTTTATTTGAACAATGTCGATCTAAGGTTACTCTCAAAGCCGACAAAGGAGTCTTTGAACCAAATGTATAGAAGTTGTTCTCAACGATAGTCTCGTAGATAGCATCGACTTTTGACGGTTTGCCAACAATGTTTAAAGCACTGACCGCAGCTTCATAAATTTTCATTTAACTCACAGATATTGTTTGATTTTTTCTACTATTGCCGTCAATGGTAACTCTTTTGTTTGATAACACCAAGACATACGGATCGCACTATCAATACGCTCTTCATCTAACCCCATAGCAGTTAAAACGTGACTCGGTGTATAGCTTGACGAAGTGCAAGCGGAGCCATTGGAAACAGCAGCAATTCCCTTTAAAGCTACCATTGCAGCTTCTGAGTTAACCTCAGGAATAGAGAAATTAAGGACATGTGGCGCAGTATTGTAACCGTTAACCTTAATACCAATTTCAGAAAGGCTACTCAGAGCTTCATCTTTTAATTTTTGGCAATGTTTAGACCAAGCTTCAGAGTACCTATTAGATATAGAACATGCCTCACCGAGTCCCGCAATCAATGCCACAGGTAATGTTCCTGGTCTTAAGCCACGCTCCTGACCACCACCAAACATCAAAGGTTTTAGAGGGACTTTTTTATAGCCTCGACGTTTAACAATAAGAGCTCCAATACCTTTCGGACCATACAACTTATGACCACTTACACTAATCATATCTACACGGCTATGATTTAGAGACTCGCTGTATTTACCAAAACCTTGAGCTGCATCCACGTGGAAGTATGCTGTATGATTTTCTAAAACATCACAGTAACCGGGTATATCCTGAATTGAACCGGTTTCATTATTAACGTGCATGATACTTACTAAACAAGTGTCATCTCTCAATGCATCTGCTAATGACTCTTTCGATATCAACCCAGATTCATCACAACCTAAATAAGTAACCTCAAACCCTTCAGCTTCTAACGCCTCAATAGGTTCTAAAACTGCCTTATGTTCAATATTGGTGGTTATAATGTGTTTCTTATCCTGGCTATTAGCCCATGATTTCAGGCCCAAAATAGCGATATTATTGCTTTCCGTTGCACCACTAGTAAAAACAACTTCATTCTTCTCTGCACCTACTACATCAGCGACCTGTTTCCTGGCTAATTCAGTGGCTTGCTTTGCTCTCACACCAAATTCATGAGTCCTGCTTCCCGCATTTCCATGCTCTTCAAACATGTATTTACTAACAATTTCAGCGACTTCTGGCGCCATTGGAGTAGTTGCATTGCAATCTAGGTATGTAGTCATTGGAAAGCCTTTACAAATGGGGAGACATTGGAATGTTAGTAGCGTATAGTACACGCCATTGTTCGTACGAACAAATTCAATTGTTCGTAAAAACACCAATAAATAGATAAAGATATGACTGATGTAATTTCGGGAACTTCATTCCCAGCCATAAAAGGCATACAAGCAGATACTGAATTCTACACGGTGATGTGCCCTCTCAAAAGACTTAAAAGAATATTTACGTTTGATGAAAGTACACTTCCAGTCAATGAACGTGCTCAACGAATCTTAAACCCGGATCGTATCCCTGAGATAAGCAACTATATCTTAGAGAATAGAGACAGTTATGTTTTTTCAGCTTTAACCGCTTGTATTGATGGCGAAACAGGCTTCACTCCTATAGGTAAAGGCAAACACCAGCAAAAAATTGGGACTTTGACTATCGATGACGATGCTGAAGTTTACATTACGGATGGCCAACATCGTAACGCAGCGATCCAAGAAGCTTTGAAACAAGACCCATCGCTTGGCGAAGAAAACATCTCCGTTGTATTTTTTGTCGGCAAATCCTTACCAGAACGACAGAAGATCTTCAAAGATCTTAATTTATACCCAGTAAAAACAGACAGTTCTTTAAGTATCACTTACGACGGAAAACCAGATGCACTCCTGTCCAAAAATGTTGTTTTCGAAAGTAAAGCGCTTTCCAAGTTAATACATATGGAGAATAGCAATCTAGGGAAGCGTTCGAAAAAGTTAGTCAGCCACAGCGCTTTAAACAAAGCGACCAAAGAACTCTTCGATGTAATCAATGAAAATACATACCAAGAACAAACCGCAATAGCTCGTGAGTTTTGGGAGCATTTAGTTGACATTATTCCGGCTTGGACATTGGTTTACAAAGAGCAAGTCTCAGGTGGTGAAGTTAGAGAGGAGTCTATCCATGCATATTCTGTTACCTTTCAAGCATTAGGTATTGTGGGTAATTGGCTACTGAACAACGACCCTTCTTGGAAAAAAACCACTAAAGCGCTCAAAGACATTGATTGGTCACGAAGCAATAAAAAAGACTGGGAAGGACGATGTGTTGTTAATGGTGCTATGAGGAACTCTTCAGTTGCCATGAAACTGACAGCAAATAGGATCAAGCACTATCTTTCAATACCTTTGAATACGAAAGAAAAAGCTGAAGAAACCAAATTCAACCAAGCAAAACAGAACAAGTAAGCCTACGGGTAAATCAAATTATGACAGTAAATACTCAACAAGCACGTTACTCAGCATTTAACGACCTTGGTTTCAAAGAAACAATCCAACGCTTAGTTGCTAAAACAAAAGAACTCTATCAAAAAGATGATATTCCTTGGGTGATAGGTTATAGCGGTGGTAAAGACTCAACAGCCATACTTCAAATTGTTTGGAATGCCGTAGCCGAACTAAAAGAAGAGGGTAAAGCAAGCAAACCAGTCCATGTCATCAGCACTGACACCTTGGTTGAAAACCCGATCGTTGCTCTTTGGGTTGATCGCTCACTGAAACAAATGCAGAAAGCAGTAGATGAGCAAGACCTACCAATTTTACCACATCGCTTAACCCCGAAAACTGAAGATAGGTTTTGGGTTAATTTAATTGGCAAAGGCTACCCTGCACCACGCTACAAATTTCGTTGGTGTACAGACAGACTTAAGATAAGCCCTTCAAACACATTTATTCAAAATGTCGTTAAAAAGAATGGTGAAGCAATCTTAGTATTAGGCACTCGCAAGCACGAAAGTACAGTTCGCTCAGCAAGCATGGCAAACATTGAAAATCGTTCCGACAATACTCGTAAAGAAGATGGGTTGAACGTAAATACACAGCTCGACCGTGTATGGGTTTATACACCTGTAGAAGATTGGACCAATGATGATGTTTGGTCCTTTCTAACACAGCAGAAAAACCCATGGGGTTATAGAAATTCTGATTTATTGGGAATGTATCAGGGCGCTACTGATGGTGGCGAGTGTCCTCTTGTAGTAGACAAATCAACTCCAAGCTGTGGTGATAGCCGTTTCGGTTGTTACGTATGTACTATGGTCGGAGAAGATAAGTCTATGGCAGCAATGATTGCTAATGACGAAGAAAAAGAGTGGATGCTACCACTACTTGCTCTGCGCAATGAAATAGACATCAATGACTCTAACAAAAATGCTAAAGCCAATAAAATTGCACGAGATAAACACAATCGTGATTTCAGAAGAATGAATGGTAGCCTTACCGTTCATATCAGTATGAAAGAGTTTAGTGAACAAAAAGATCTTGCTGATAGTGAAGATATGTTTGAGCTACTAGCTCAATACGAAGACAACACCGATTTTAAATACGAGAATCTGCCTGCTGATATTGTTCGTGGTCCTTATAAGCAGGCATTCAGAGAGTCGATGCTTCGTAAAGTTTTACAAGCTCAATTGGAAGTTAGAGAGTGTGGACCTGCGGATGTTGAAAACCTAGAGCTTCTAACTCTTGATGATTTAGAAGAGATTCGTCGTATTTGGGTTGATGAAAAAAATGAAGCGGAAGACAGCGTTCCTTTAATCTATCAAGAAGTCACTGGTGAAAAGTACCAGGGTGCGCCTAGAGCTTACAGCCCTGTTGTTAACCACAACATTCTAAGTAAATTAAAAGCATTTTGTTCGCAACATAATGATCCTGATGAGCTTAAATACCAGCAACTCAGAACTCTACTTTCTATCGAAGATCGATATAAGCACCAATTGCGCAGAGCTAAAATTTCAGATGACTTAGAGTCTGCTATCGACAAGGGTGCATTTGAGAGTATCGACCATGCTCGCCGCTTTGCGTTAGACAAGGTAAAAAATGAAGCCCTCGTAAAACTGAACCGTCTTCAAACAGTTGGAAACGAACATGAGTTCCTAAATAACCTAGCTTCAAACCTTCAAATTTTGGATTCAAAGAAAGAGCTAAGTAAAGTAAAGAAATACAAAGCTTATTATGCGGAGATTACTTCAGACAACTATCAACCTGATGAATCCTTTACACTCGAAACTAAATTGGTAAACGGCCTCACTAAATTATACGAATACTACATCCATCAGATCGATAAGTCTTTCGCTCTATTAGATCGCAAAGCTCAAGAAAACCTAGAAATGAATAATCGTAATGACAAACTTCTGTCTGCCGACAACTTAATTGCAAAGGGAGACAAATCGTGATTTTTGAACAAGTAAAGCTGCATAACTTTGGAATCTATCAAGGGGAGCACACTGTAGACCTTGATGTAACAGACCATACAAAACCTGTTGTCTTATTTGGGGGGCTAAATGGTGGAGGAAAAACTACGTTTTTAGACTCTCTCCAGCTTGCTCTATACGGAAAAAACGCGAAATGTTCCAACCGCGGTAAGTTGTCATACAGCGATTATTTAAAGCAAGCAATCAACAGATACAGCGAAAACAAATTTGCCTCTGTCACTCTGTCTTTCCGCCATACCCAAAGAACCCAGACCAAGCGATATGAAGTCATTCGTTCTTGGAAAAATAGCTCAAACAAAGACATTACGGACAAAGTTCAAGTTCTAGTTAACGGACAGCTTGATAACCTATTAACGGATAATTGGAACGACTTCGTGTCCGAGTTCATTCCTCAAAGCATGTCAGAGCTATTCTTTTTTGACGGCGAAAAAATTGAAGATTTAGCAGATCCAGTTCGCTCAGCACAACTGCTAAAAACAGGTATTGAAGCACTGCTTGGGTTAGAGCTCTTCACTCAATTATCTAAAGACCTGCATAGTCAAAAGCGTCGTCGTCAAGAGCGTAATCTAGACAGCTCTACGGCTAAAAAAGTTGATGAGCTGAAACAAAGAAAAGAACTTCTAGATAACAACCTTTTGAATATCGAAGATAATGTTCAGAAGATTCTAGATGATGAGAATGCTCTAGCTGACCAGTTAAAAGACATCGAGATCCAAATGCAGACCTCAGGTGCAACTTTGTTAGACGAAGTTAATGACATTCAACTCGACCGAAAAGCGGTATCTTCCAAGTTAGAGGCTATTGATCACAACCTCATCAAACTGGCCGCTGGTGCGATGCCATTAACTGTTGCGCACAAATTACTAAAAGAAACAAAAGAACAAGCCTTAATAGAAGCTGAAGTTGTTGGGTTTGATAATGCACAGAAACATATCAAGACCAATAATGACGAGCTCATTAAACGTTTAAAAGCTTCAGCAACTGATGATATAGCGGAGCAAGTAAACAAACTGCTGAACACAATATGGCAAGAGTCTAAAGCAGATTTAAACCAAGAAAAGTACCTAGACGTTAACCCTGTAATATTTGACTTCGCTGCAAACACGATAGAGTCAGATAAAACGGAAAGTGAAGAACTATTAAAGCAAAAAAGTGAACAACAAGAGACACTAGCTCTACTAGATAAAAAGCTAGATGCTGTTCCTGATTCTGAGTCTGTTAAAGATCAAATTGAGGCAAAAAGCCGAATAGAAGCATCTATCGCCCATTCTAAAACAGCACTAGACTCCCTAATGGAAGAGATGGCTCTATGTAAAACTCAAATCAATGAGAATGAAGCTCGTCTAGATGCAACTTTGATTCAGAAAAATGCTGAGGATTTTGAAGGTAAACGAAACGAGCAAGTCGCAGAGCATCTAATTGAAATGAGAGGCATTGTTGACGAATTCAAGGCACAACTGGTTAAAGATAACATTGCAACGTTAGAAAAACGCATTAAAAGTAAGTTCGCTTCACTAGAGAGAAAATCTGAACTGGTTGCAAAGGTGAGTATTAACCCTCAAACGTTCAATTTGACCCTTTTAGGCTTGGATGGTTTAGCTCTGGATACTAAACGCCTTTCAGCTGGCGAGCGCCAGCTATTGTCAGTAGCTATCCTTTGGGCACTAGCGGAAGCTTCAGGAAAGGAAATTCCAACAATCATTGATACTCCTATGGGGCGACTAGATGGTAAACATAGAACAAAGCTAGTTGAGAACTATTTCCCAGAAGCAGCCGGCCAAGTCATTCTTCTATCAACCGACGAAGAGATCGCTGGACAGTACTACAAAAAACTAAAACCTTCAGTAGCTAAGGAATATCACATTAGCTATGAGGAGACAGCTAAAACATCAACTATTACAGAAGGCTACTTTGGAGAGTCAGCATGAGCATTGAAACCGTTCGCTTATCAGAGAAAGCCAAAGGGCAATTAATCACAGTAAAGAAATATACTAAGATTGATAACTGGAACGTACTTTGTCGTTGGGCATTAATGCTTTCCTTGAAAGAGGAAAGTATCCCACCACATGAAGATATCGTCACTAATAGTAATGTTGAAATGACATGGAAAGTATTTGGTGGTGAGTTTTCAGAAATCTATTTAGCTATGTTGCGCCAGAGAATAAAGACCGACTTTGGGGAAATAGATGAAGATGAGCTTAATTACCACTTTAAGCTTCACCTTCATAGAGGTATTTCTTACCTTTTAAATAGTTCAAAAGACATCAATCAACTAATCAACCTGGCCTTTTAAGGCCAGGTAATTTCAATATCTAAACAAGTAACAAGTATCTTTACAACAAATCAATTACAAAAATTTATCGGATGAAATTTTTTAATTCATCTCAATAAATAGTACAGTTACTTGCTGTCAAATTGTAATTCAACTTGTTCTAAATCATCCACACCATCTGCTTCATCTGCTTCATCTGCTTCATCTGCTTCATCTGCATAAAATGATAGCTCGAACCAAGCTTCAAAATCACTTTTATTCAAATTGAAATACTTACTTAGCGCTTTTTGTAAATGTTCTTTAGCTTTATTTAATGCATCCAATTCTAAATCAGAACGTTGATTTTTCCATTGAGATAATGACACATTGCTTTTAATTAAGTTACTTTCATTTCTAATTAAGTAATTTAGATAAAAGCACCTTGCACTTGTGGCAAGTTCATTAACCTTCGAGTAGTCGAGACAGCTAGTATCATCATCTATGCTTGATAAAAGTAACTCAAGCCAGAAGTACCTAAAATAGCCTGAATCTGGCGAGTCCATACCCTTAATACGATTTATAGGGTGATCTATATCTCTCAGCAAAAACAACTTCAACTTCCCATTACTAGCCTGCAACTTGCTATTCATTAATTTAATAACATTATCAACAAAACTAGGAATCTCTTTACCTTTGATACCATGACTTCTAACCAATGTTGACAACATCAAGAACAAGCCAACAAAGTTCGCATATGTATTAAATATTTCATAAAAAGATCTAGATTTTTCCAAGCATTCTTTATTACTTTTACCTAAGTAATTATTTGCAAGCAAAATATAAAAGTCTTCTTTTTTACTATCAATGGCATCCCATGCTTTTGATGTATCGTCTATGCCTTTTTTGCCATTTTCTTTCCAATGGTCATAGCTATCTTTAAGAGTCCAATACATTCCCTGACCTTTGCTAATCGCTTCTTTTGCCAGTGAAGAATGAACTTCATAAGTATTCCAACTCTCTAATAGTTCATTGAGCGCTCTAGAATGAGCCTGGAAAGGGAGAAAATTTTCAAATACAGTAATGATCGCTTTTCCCCAAGATTCATTGTATTTTTCAACAAACTCATTAAGTTTGTTTTTTGGAAAATAATCTTTCTTAATGTTATCTCTTTCAAAAACTAACCCTTCAAACTCTACTTGGCGAGGAAACCAGCTTTCCAGTTGAAGTGTTTCTCCCATGAATTGATTTTTATCAGTCCAATTCGGCTTACCACCGATTTTAGAGTCCACAGAGTCAATAAACTTTGATGGGCCAAAGACGGTTCTAACTACTGCAGCTCTTAACATTTCAATATTAACTATTGAACTCCACTTAACAGGTCTCGTTGAGTGCGTTTTTTTGTTTGAGCCAGGATAATCATATTCGATAGCGTAAATTGGGAAGCTACAACTTTCATTTCTTATTTCATTTAAAGTTTTTCTCGTAAAAATATTAAGCAAGTCATTGTCAGACAGTAAAATAATCCTACTTTCCGATGGCCGCCTTGCATTTTGATTAACGTCTACAAATAACTTTCTAGCACTATCATGATGATCTATTTTATTTTCATCTTCTTTAAATTTAATTAAACAAACAGGGAACTCAATTTTTTCAATGTTATTTTCAACCCAATCTATACCTCCTAACTTATCTATTATTTTCTTTATTCGACTCTCATAAAAGTATTTATATTTTTCACCACCACTATCTCCCCAAGTATCAGTTATGGTTCTAGCTATAGCTAACATAGCCATTGCCCTATGCTGACCATCAAGCACTACAAGGCGAGCTCCACTCTCGTTCCATTGCAAACGAGACATGTTGAAAGGAGCTTTAGAACCACTTTTTGTAACCAAATTTTGAAACTTGTATGCTGTACCACTAATTTCTCCAGACCAAAAAGCTCCATCGTTCTTTTCTACACCTGTTAGCTCGATATTAGGGAAATTTTCTATCGGTGATTTTTTTTTGAATGGTAATAAAGCTGCAACAATAGGAGGGAAGAATGACGGGCCTTGATGAGCGCGCTCTAGCAAATAAGGAATTAATTCAGTCGCTACCCTATGATCATCTAAATCTCGCTGTAGTAATTGGTCAAAGTCTAATTTATTAAAATCCAATAACTCTCTCACAGGGTAAAGTTGTCTTGTTAGCTTAGCCGAGTCCTCATTCTCCAATAGAGATAGCTTGGCATTAGTCATTATAAATTCAACAGGACCTCCAGAGCTCCAAAACTCGCCTTTTGTACCAATAACGCTATGCTCAAACTTTGTAATCAGGTCATCCAAGCCTTCAAATAAATCATCTGACATTAATTTCTCCCCAAAAATGGTCTATATTTTCTATTTAGAATATACTCAAGTGTTAATGATAAATTATACAAATCATCAACATTATAGTTCGTTATTTTCAGCTGTTCTGAGAACTTGACCAGGTCTAAAGCGTATACATATAATTCAGTTCTTGTGAAACCAGCTCCAAAAGCCCTCTCCGAAAAGTCCGAGCCATTATTAAAAAATCTATCTTTTTCTTTTGAACCTTCCTCATACAAATCGTTTAGCTTATTTTTATGTTCATTAAGTCTGACACTTAAATTATTTGCCTTCCCGATATATAATGGCGATGAAAAAATAGGACCTGACAAATTAAGTACTCTTGACAGTAACTCCCTATTATTATCCTTTGAAATCATAGAGTTAAAACCAGAAGGCTCACTGGCATTATCATTTACTAATTTATCTTCTACAGCTTCGACCCAACTTCCAATATTACGCTCCGTTAAGTCAGACTCCCAACTTAACCCAAAAGAACTCTTTACATTTGCTTGAAGCGAGTTTGGCCTATATCTCTTTAAAAAACTTGATATTATTTCATAAAAATCTTTATCACTTGTTTCCTTCCAGTCAATTTCAGCAATATTAGTTTTGCTGTACCAACAATATATACCTGGATTTTCAGGCAACTTATGAAACTCATTCATTGTATAACGAGTAAAATTATCTATTATAATAGAGTCACTCACTTTAATTACCTTTGATGTATTCAATTACTTTTCTATCTAAACAATACGTTTTTTCGTAATACTCTTTTAATAATTCATGACCGCTTATTTCTGTAAAGCAATCTATAAGTCTGTCTAACTCGGACAATTGAGTCTCTAAGTTATCTAACTGTATTTTATACTCATCTCGTATATCAAACACTTTATCCTTAGTAAGACCGCCCTTATCTACATCTCTATTAATAAAGTAAAAAACTTTTTCTAAGGTAATGTCATTATTTGTTCGATAACTTCTAACTTCAGAGCTTAAGACACTAGAAACTTTATTTTCTATAGAGCCTATTAGCTTGTATATGTCATTTTTCTTTTCATTACTTTCAATACGTTTAATCTGTTCTATTGTTATTTCATTTTGGGACTTAGCAAATGATGCAGTATCCTGTTGAGCAGATACACTTCTTTCTAATTCAGTACGAGTAAGAGATAGCTCCATTTGTTGCATATGAATTGTATAAAGTAAAGCTAAAAAAGAAATGAATGCTAGAATAGGATTTAGAACTCCGCCAAAAAAGTCACCAAATGGCCCCCACTTTTCTGGATCAGGAGATATAGACAATTCTTTAAAGTTATAAATATAAAAACCAACAATAAAAATTATTACTAATGTTGTTAAGATGGAAATATATAAGAGAACTTCTTTATTAACTGAGTGTGCATTTTTCTTGCTATTTTTTGTATTTTCCATGTTTAATCAATCTTTTATCCATTTTCAATAAAGAGAATCTAATGTTACAGACAAAACCCAAAAAAAACACCCATTGGGTGTTTTTTTTGCAATAAATCAGACAGTTAACAACACAACTCCCAAAACGCCTTATCCCGCATCTTTTGAATCTTCTTCGCTCCATCAATGTATAAGCTATAGTGTTTCTCTAGTTTATTGATGGTTTCCATCAGCTTTTCTTGTTCTGCTTTTTCGTTTACACCAAACATGGCTTTTAATTCTTGTGGGCGAATCTTCGCTACGCGATGAATTACCCATGTCAACACGTAGCTTGAGTAGTCATTCTCACCCGTTTGAAAGTGGGTAATGTCTTGTGTCGAAAGGATAACACCCACACCGTATTCACGTCCTTCCTTCAAGATCTTACGTAAGCTTGGGAAGTTCTGAGACATGAAGTTATCGGCTTCATCCACCAAGATCATCTTAGTAATTTGGCGCAAATCACCCTGCACTTCAGGCTTACCCTTCTTCTGCATCTGCGAGTAAAAAAGGTCTAACGTTAGTGCGACTACAAGGTTCTGGATCTCTGATGGGTAACCCGCCAGTTCAACCACCGTAATGCCATCAACTAAGTCATAAAGGCTCATGCACTTAGTGTTGTCGTCTTCAAAGATCTCTAGCTCATATAAGCTCTCAAGTGCCGCATACAGTGAATCTTCATCAGGTTCTGTTTCAATGAACAAGTCCCATACCTGTGAGATTGTCGGCGCTGCTTTTGACCAAGTGTTTGGATCCGCTTTGCGGATACCCGCCAACTCATACGCTTCACCCACCAGCTTACGCAAACGCAGTTGCTGCTTTTGACCTAGGCCGAAGGCTTTACCCATGGTTTCAGAGAAGCCACGTGCGGTGTGCACAGGTAGCATTGGTGTGTCACCAAATAGACTCAGTGGGTTGTATGGCAGTTTGTGAAGGTTAAACTTCTTACCCGCAGTCGCTTGTTGGAACTTATCGTCTACATAATCTGATTTGTAGTCGAAAATAAGCATGCCAATAGGCGCACCGTTTACGTTGTCTGCTTGGTTACGATAAAGCTGAGTGATCACCGACTTGGTAAACTGCGTTTTACCCGTACCCATGGTTCCAATAATACCGGTATTGGTATTCATGAATTTGGCAGTATTCGTTGGCTCCCAGTTCAGTGGTGCTTGTGTTAAAGCATTATGGCCAAACAATACGTTTAAGTTGCTGTTAGACTCAACCTTCATAGGCTCAACGACTGGTGATACTTGCTCTTCAACAAAAGGCTGTTCAGGCTTCACTAATCCTGGAGTTTCAACCTCATCAGATACTACAACTGTTGGCTGTGATTCAGCTTCAGGGAGTTTTTCTAATCGAGTTTCACCATTCAGCACATACTCACTTGGTACATGGCAGAGTTTCACTACATCTAATTCGTTCAACACTTCTTGCAGCGGAGTTTCCACTAAGCCAGGAAGTAGCCCCATCGGCAGGTCGACTTTTAACACCCCTTCAATCATTTGGTAGTCGGGTTGTAAACAGCCAGCCCCTTCAAGGTGGCTAACCACAAAGCCTTCTGGGTAATCTGCAATTTGACCAAGTGAGTAGTCACCTCTTAGCCACTCTTCTTTGTTTGCCAGCAAAGTGTCGAAGTAATCATCAGCAAATACTTTGTATAAGCGATACTTATCAACTTGCATCAAAACTTGGCGCATGAACAAACCACGGTATAACTTGCTCGCTAAGTCTTTGTTGCCAAGTAAGTCTTGGCTTAAGTAACGCAATAGCTCTTTTGATTGTTTAACGGCTTTGTTGTAATTCGGCACCGAACCCGTTTTCACTTCGACAGGTAGCAGGTACATGTCTTGGTCTTTGAAACCAACCAGCAACACATCGTCAGAAATTTCGCCTTTCTTGTAACCTTGAACATTACGAGAGAATTCACTGTCAGACATCTTCAGGCCAATGTTGCCCGATACGCGAATCATCTCGGCAACGGACAGAGGCACCCATGTAATGTCTGAATCATGCACTAGGCTAGTCACAAACTTGTAGGCACCAATCACGCCTTTGCGCTCTTTATTGATGGTTGGCGCGCAAGTCATCATTTTCAACAGCCAATCACCGTTGAACGCGTTGAACTCATTGATTTGGCCACCATCACCTTGCTTGATGACTTTCTCAAACAAACCGCGCTGTGCAGTAACAGTGATTGCATCGTAGCTAGAAGAGCTGGTGTACTGATCTGAATAGTGAATCAATACTACATCTTCATTGCTGTGGAAGAAGTCCAACGTCACTTTCGGATCAATGATAGTCGTCCAGATAGAACTCTCGTACGAACGCTCCAGTAAGCCTTTAAAGTCCTCACTGACTGCTAAGGCAACTGCATTTGCACCGTGATATTGAGTGTTCGGTTTGAGTGCTGGCTTCAATAGAGCACCAACATACTTCGCCATCATTAAGTGTGGGTAGTCTTGGTAATCCGTTCCTTTCAAGCCAAAACCCGTAAAGTACGAGCCAGATTTACTTTCAGAAGCATCACCCGTTAGTAGGCCGTCACAAGCTATGCCTGATGCCATATCTTCAATCGCAATGTCTGAACAATCGACCTTGTCGTTATTACGGAAAAAGGAAAGATGCGCATAAGACTGGCCATCTTTTTCGGCTTGGGCATTAGTGAACTTGCTGTAAGTTAGGCGCGTGCGAAGAATGTCGATAATAGTATCGGCAACTTCACGAACTTTACCCTTGTTCAGCTCTAACCACTCTTTCAATTCATCGTAATTGGCTGTTTCTGCGAATCGGTCAAACGCATTAAACGCTAACTTGTCGTCATACAGATTAATATGAATCGACGCAGCCTGATCTTGGTTACTGCGGACATAATCCACCAGCCCCATAAATAACTCTTCAGCGCTGTCTTGGTTCACCGCATTAACGATAATGCTCTTCTCAGAGCCAGTGAACAATTGGCTGAATGCCGTTTGGAACTCGTCGATTTTCTCTTTTACTAACTTGCGAACGAACGTAAGAGAGCTTTTCTCTTGTGGCACACTCTTGATCCAGAACGCATTCTCTTTCACCTGTTGGTTATAAGAAAACTCATGTTTTGGGTGGTAAACATATGGCAGTAAACCTTTTGGCGACAAGCGTTCAAAAGTGACATCAGGAAGCTGAGCAAAGCTCTTATCATCACGAATCGCACCTCTTAGATTGAGGTAATAAGCCAAAATCAGCGGGTGGAAAGGTGAGTAGTACTCTTCATCTTCAGATTGTACCAAACCGATTTTCAGCGCTGATTTTTGCTCTTTGGTCAGCATGCTACCCGTTGGGATCGCTTCAAAATACGCTAAGCAAGCATCAACTGTATTTTGGACAAGTGTTGTAAACTCATCGCCCCAAGATGCTAATGAAGGCGTACTGCGGCGTTGTTCTAGGTAATCAAAAAGCTCAACGTAAGAAGAGTGAATAGCCTCATCAATCGCTTGCAGGTCATCGAGCTTAATCGCACCCGAATCAGCAATAGAAACAACTTTTTGGTTGATGAATTCTTCTTCCCAACGAAGCAGCTTTAAACGAACACCTGGTACAACGAACTCACTATTATCGATACCCACTTTGCCTTTTTGAGAATAAAATTCGCCGTTATATTCATCTTTGAAAAGCTTGTGGTAACGACCTCTATTAATCAATAAAGGTAAGCTCAATGAATCGGTGGCTACTGCACCTTCCACATTAAACTTAAGCTGGTTATCGCCAGATTTTACTGCAAAATCTATTTCGTCAGCTTCATTAGCTAAGGCTTCAAAATCCACTACGGCGTAATCTGCTGCATCAACAACCTGCTTAGCATCAAGCAGTGAACATGCGCTGCCTTCATTAGCTCTAATTTGCAGTTTGTTCTCTTCCATGTTCAAGGTTAAGCGCTGCTTCGCTGGTGCAGGCTCTACCAAGAAGATGTTTTTGAATGGCTCAATATAGAACTCGCCTTTACGAACCACTAAACAACGGAAGTTATAAACCTCAGATTTGTTCTCACGCTTTAGAGCTAAGTTAAAAAACAGTGGCTCATGCTTATACGTACCTTTCAAGCTAGCTCGTGTCGTTTTAAAACTGTTACGTGTTTCAATTACTTCTTCGTTATTAAGCGCTTTAGCTGGCTGAATTTTGAATTGGCTTTTATCGAGATTACTCGCACCTTGGAAGATCAGCTTCAGTTCAAACTCATTTACATCTTCATCTAACTCGATGATTAAGTGGCGGTCACGCATACCCGCTTTGGTCTCTGCACGGTTACGAGCCGTGATGGTAATACCGTCGCTAGCCTGCTCTTCTTCGAGAACTAGCTGCTGCTGAGCATTGCGCTTTTTCTCTTGTAGGAATGCTTCGAGCTCAACATCTTTCCATGCATCCGTTTCTGAAAAGTTCTCTTTAATAAATTTCTCGCCAAATGATTTCAAGCGGTCTTGAAGCTGACCACCAAAGTGTTCAACTTCAAAAGAGAGCTCTTCGTAAAGTGCACGGTTATCTTCTAGGCGTTTTTTAATTTGCTTAGGATTGCCGCTCATTTCAGCTACGAGCGGATCTTCAAACATGCCTAATTCATTGAAGCGCAAGTCACCGTCTTCAACGGCTTTATATAGAGACTCGAAACCAAACATGGTTGCGCCATCTTCTAAAATGGCATCGAATTGGTCATCAAGCAGACAATTTGACACATCGCGCCCTTTGTCTTGCTGATCGATTAACCCTTTCATTGCCGCTTTGATCTTTGATGCGCTCCAAACCTGTCCCACTTGAGCCAGGTCTTCTGCAGAGTTGATCAAGGTATCAAGCAAGCTGTTATGGATCACAACTAGAGCGCAACCTTTTAAGTAGCCAGATTGGCTCGCCACTTCATCACGTAGATGAGAGATGTAGTTTTCAGTAAAGCCCTCGAATTCCGCTGGGTTTTCGCTATGAATCACAGGTACGATTTTGCAGCCTGAAAGTTCAATGAATGGCAACTTGATATCGTTAGTCGCATCAATGCTGTTTTCAGAATGAGCCGTCATCGCCTGATACAAGCGCATGCTATTTTCATTATCTGGCGACTTAAACTGATAACGGAAACCTGCCTTGATGTGTGTTTCAGCATCCGCTAAAAACTGCTCTACTAGAAAGGTCTCAAATTGTTTTACGGACATAAACTGCGTCTCCACTATCACTCATGCGCTCTACGTTACCAATGCGCTCATAGAATTTAATTAGTTCTTGTTCTGTTTGTTTATCAACGAAAATGCCACGTTGCTCAAAGGCTGTGATCAGTTCGTGGAAACGGAGTTTGTCCTTTTCTCCAACAACAAGGTTGGTCAATAAGATGATGTAGTCTTGGTTGAGCACTAATACTCGACCGCTGCGACCTCGACTTTGAATAAAGTGAGACGCTAAGTACTTCTCGACTTCTGACACATACTTCTTGTTGATATTGAAACGTTCGCCGACGCTAAACTGTGCGGATGCGAGCTTCATTATGTTACCGAGCCAGTCGAGTGCCAGTTCTGATTCATCTAGAGCCGTGTCTAGATTACGCTGTGACTTAAACGCTCTGGCAAACTTTTCTAGTTGTTCTTTTAGGTGCGTCGACTTCGACTCTTGAATGCCCTTCGATATTTCCCACAGGGGTACTTTTATCGCGTTCTTATCTCCAACACCCGGCTGAAGTAGCTCAAGCATCGTCAGCATAGGGAATAGTCGAGTGGCTGACTCATTAAACAACTTATAGCCATGATTCTTAATATGAGTACGCTCATTACTGGCACGCTCATGATCCATAATGAAATAGAGAGGCTTAGCCACTGGCTCTTGACCACTACGCCAATCTGTTAGCGCTAGACTCAACTGCGCAGAGTATGCAAAACCATAAAAAGACAGGAACGACTCTATTTCACTAAGCAGATACTTAGGGCGACTTGCCAAGAATTTCAGATCGTCACGGAATGCTTTCGAAAGATAAGGTAGGTATGGTTTCTCACTCGCTTGCAATGACGAGTCAGACTTCATTTTTCCACGAAGCGTAGAAAGCATTTCACGTTCAATAAAGTTTAATTTGGCATCAAACTCTTCTACACGCATGTTCTGAAGTAAATTGGTGTACATAGAAGCAACACGTGAATCACCTGCTGCAAATTCACCTTTTTGAGCACGGAACAGAAGGAGTTCAGGGCTCACAGTAAAGATGTCTTTGTTTTCAAAATACATCTCTTTTAGCACTTGCCAAAACTCTTCTTCACCAAGCTTTTCTTCAAACGCACTTTGGCAATCGGCCACAAACTGTTCGTAGCTATAACCTTCTACTTTTTTACGCAGAAGCCCACGCAAAACTAAACCGATGACCGCATCAAAATCAAAGTCATTACCCTTGGTTCGAATAGGTAAATAGCTGCTTAGGCTGTTTTTATTCGGCACGCCTTCCGCAGTTTGTGGCAACGATTGATTAAATGGTTGGGTGTAATTATCCATTGTCATTTTATAAGCCACTCACTTCGAAATATTCATCATCTTCATTCACGATCTTGTAGCGTTTGTCGTTTTTCAGAATAAACAGAGTATTCTTTTCGTTCGCTACCGTGATGATCTGCTCTATTACTTCATCCAACAAAAGCACCGCATTTTTGTCATGCTTATTCGGTCGGTACCCTTGGTTGATTTTTTCCAACAAATCCAACAAGTTAATACTTATCGGCATTGGCAGAAGTGAATGGTCATCAACTCGAATATGAGCGTTAAATGAGCCTATCTTGCCCACCGCTTGTGTTTTAATCGATGAAAAATCAGGTTTCACTTCAAGTTCAGCTGCTGTTTTGTAGCCATTGTATTCAGAGACAAAGAATTGGTCTTTATCGAGTGATGGCGAATTGCGGTTACAATAGCGATGTACAGCTGCAATGAGAGTGTCTTTATAAAACTTATTCAGTTCTTTTTTCTGCTTTCCAGAAAACTCGCTATGAAGTAGCCAGATGTTTGCGTATTGCTCAACCAAAGAGTTATCAAAGTCTGCTTTCAGCTCATTAATGTAATCATTCGCAAATTGCTCTTCGTCTTTCAACAGATAAACCATGCGCAGGTATGAAGCAGCAGTGAGCACATCAAATACACCTTGTGCTTTCACCTGATCTTTAAGTTGTGTAAAGCCTTGGTCTTCAATCCCTAGACCAAACTGAAGAACGAATTCGTCGATTTTGCGAGTGTGAATATTGCTTGGGTCAAAGCTTTGAATATGCTCTAAAAGCTCATTATCTGAGCCAGAGAACAAATTGTCGAACAGGTAGTCATCGCCCGCTAAGATCTGGTACACAAAGTCCAGTAGCGCTCGCGCCGTTAGGAACTGATCTTTGATTAAACGAGCTTTCAGAAGCAAAGAAATAATATTCTTCTGCACAGATTCCAGCCCTAGCAACGCATAGTTCGCTGTGAGTTTACTGTGGCCTAACTTTTGTACTTCGCTGTCATACAGGGCGTAAAACGGGTTGTCCAACGTTGGTTCCGTTAAGCGTGCGAGAAACTTAGCAGCAAAGTCGGATGTGCTAACTTCGTGGCCAAGCGTAAATTTCGGGTACTGCTCGAAATCTAAGAAAATGTGGTTCGCTGGAATATCGTCCGTTTTGTTTTCCAAGAACGCTTTTATCGAAGCTTTAATATCGTCGTGTTGTTCAGCACCTTCCTCAGCATAGTTGCCTAACATTCCGATATTAATGCCAACAACAAGTGGCTTATCATTTCCTTTGAACTGTGAGAATCGCTCATCCAACGCATTGATTGCCGTCTGATTTGGGTTAAAGCTGTGTGTCGCATCCAGATGGAATTCATGTGTCGCTTTATGCTTCTGGCTATACTGAGTCAGAATCTCAGATTTACCATCACCGCTACTGCCACACAAAAATATGATGTCACTTTTCTTAGAAGACAAAAGCGACTTTTTAAAGTCCACTTCGATGTTTGTGGTGATGTACACATGGCTTTTATAATCAGCCAGAAGATCTTGATTTTGCTCTCTTTCTGTACTTACCGCGTATGGCGATGATTTAGAAAGTATGCTGAGGGCTTTTTCTAAGTTCAAAAGAATCTCTTCAAAATTTGATTAAACGGACTTTTTTTGTGGAGATAAATAGTATCAAACACGGAAAAGTAACGGTACTTATAACCATAAAAAAATGGAATGAGTGGATGAGCTAACATCGCCATATGCAAATTGTTTATCTTACTCGCTTTACAAACAAATATTGTGTTTAGTATTAGAAAAGTATGATTTAGCTTACATTGCGTTACGTAACACTCCGCAATTTTAACCGTTGAGTGTGTACTATACCCATGTAAAAAATGTACGTATATTCTGTACACATCAACATGTATCATTTTCAGGCATTAGATAATTGTTATGACAATAAAGTGGGATCAGTTACTGCGCTTCAAATTAATCGAAGTTGTTGCATTGTGGGAGGGTCGCGTTACGACTAATCACCTATGTAACTCTTTCAACATTAAGCGACAGCAAGCCTCTAGAGACATCAAAGCTTATCAAGAGCACTTTTCTACTTCACCACTTGTTCATGATCGTAGTATTAAAGGCTACCGACTTACTGATCATTTTGCGCCAAAGTTTACAAAAGGCACTCCGAATGAGTATTTGTCACTACTACACAAATACAACAGTGACCATGTAGACGGCTTTAATTTAAAAGATCTGGGTTTCGCAGACTCTATTGTCCTTTCAGTCCCAGACAGGCAGATAGCCCCTATAATCGTTCGTAGACTTCTTCAAGCGGCACGAGAAAGACGCAGAGTTGATATAGAGTATGTATCAATGGATAACCCTGAAGGGCGAGGCAGAAATATTGTCCCGCACACTATCGTATTTGATGGATTTCGCTGGCATGTGAGAGCATATTGCGAAGAAAGAAGGATGTTCTTAGACTTTGTATTGAGCCGATTTAGAGGTGAGCCTGAGCTGCTCAACCAATCAGAGATTAACATCGAAGACGATGAAGATTGGGCAACAGAAGAGATAATCGAAATCATCCCAAATCCACATCTTTCACCCGCACAACAGCAAATAGTGAAAGTCGACTACGGGATGCATGATGCGCCATTTACAATTGACTGTCGACGAGCATTGATTAAGTATTTGCTCAAACGTTTGGATGTCTGCGTAGATACTAAGAAGCTCTCTTCAGCTCCAAAAAAGTACCAATTAACCCTAGCGAATCCAAAGAATATAAAACGCTGGTTGCTATAGTGGTATAGCAAGACATTCCCCATAGGTAAATACTCACTACCTTTATCTCGATAACTCAGAAATGGTTCAAAATTGACAGTTAACACATACTCACACATAGATACCCCATTCGACCTGCGCCACACCTGTTGGTTTTGTGGTGAACCTTCAAGTAACCTTGTTGAATTTCCTAAGACAGCGCAGGCAGTTGCCAAGATTGGCCATTCACCGATAGCACTGCCGGCTTGTAATGAGTGTGCGAGAATTAACTATTCAAAGAATCTGACCTCAATTTGGTCTGTGCGCGATCAGATAAAACACACTCTGATAGACAAGTACGCTAAGCACCTTGGCATCGGTGAGAACTGGACGGAGCAAGAGCTTATTGATTCTGATTTCTCGGGTTCGACGCTCGGTGGGTTTGGGCGCAGCGCTTGGAAGATGTATCAAATCGCCAAGCAACGCGTCGATTATAAAGGCTGGCCTTTGTCGGTTGATGACATCCCACTTGAGGTATACGACGAAACCAGTGGCTTTGAGTTTGACGGTACTCGTTATGCCTCAATCAATTCATGTATCGACTATTTCACCAAGGCAGCAGGCGTAGACAAAGAGCTGTTGTCGCAGCTTGTCGACATCGTTTCATCAGAAAGGTTTAGCTACGCACTGCGAATCGCCAAGCTGAACAAGAATGTCTCTAATACCAAGCGCTCGGAGATCGTCGAAGAGGTGCTGCAACAGGAGTCTGAACAAGAAGAGATACTGCTTGAGCAAGCTAATTCAATGTTTAACCCAAACGTCGAAGAGGTGAATATTTCAGGCTCAATAGCGCCTGTGTTTGCTATTCAGTGGGCCCTGGCTAACAAGGTTAAAGATTTAGCCCACCTTTGTGCTCTCGAAGATGAGTATTTTGACTATTTCGAGCACCTCGGCGGCCCTGCCGCTTTCATGTCTTATAACGGCCTACAACTCTACTTAGAATCGCGTCAAGATCCGGAATGGGTAGAAAAATCGGATCCAAATAAACAGTATTGGTGATCATGAGCCATTACTGGTGAACACGTGTAAACTCGATAACTGTGTCAAACATCCATTGTTAGTCCTTGTTTTATATAAAGATCTAAAAATAGCCCCCTATCACAGTTAATTGTTGCAATTCGGTTAAATAGAGTGAAGACTTCAAGCATCTAAAACTATTTAATCACTGCCATCTTGCGGTGAGTAAGGAGTGAATTGTGCTTGCTGTTCTTCGTATTATTTTGGCTACGGTGTTTATTATTTTCACCACTCTATGTGCTTTTGTTTACTGCTTGTTTAGCCCCAAGAACCCCAAGCATGTGTACGTTTTCTGTCGTTGGTTCAACCAACTCCAAAAGATCATCGGTGTAAAACTGGTGCAGCGCGGCCTAGACAATGCCCCAACACCAGAAAACAGCGTCTACATCTCTAACCACCAAAGCATATTGGACTTTGTGACCGATCCAGGAATGCTAAGACCGCGCACCGTTTCATTGGGCAAGCGCGATTTGTTGTACGTGCCTTTCTTTGGCCTGCTGTATTGGATCACCGGTAACATCATGATTAACCGCGAAGATAAGTCCAAAGCACGCGATACCATCAAACAAGTGGCGGAAGCGATTCATCAGAGAGATCTGTCTGTTTGGGTTTACCCGGAAGGAACCCGTAGTAAAGGACGTGGACTATTGCCATTCAAAACGGGCGCTTTCCGAATGGCAATCGAAGCTGGTGTGCCTATCACCCCGATGTGTACCAGCACCACGCACAATAAGATCGACTTGAATCGAGCCAATAATGGCATTGTGATCACCGAGATGCTGGAACCTATCGATGTATCCGGATACAAGCTTAGCGACGCAAGAGAGCTGGCCAATCGCTGTCACGCACTCATGGCAGAGAAAATAGCAGAGCTTGATGCCGAAGTGGCTCGTTTAGAGGCGCAGCAAAAAACAGAGTTGGATTCAGATCGTTCTTCTACGAACTAACTCGCAACGAAACCACTGAGTCATCGCTCAGTTACTTAAAAAGACACTCAACGATCGCAACTCTCATTGTTCTTGTTTTACTTGCTGGCGCTTATCCGCAAAATAAAAACAGGCGTTATCTGCCTTATAGAGCAATGGGAGTAAACGATGGAAGTGATTCACCATGGTGGCAAACATACTGTCACAGGATCTTGTCACGAATTAAGAGATTCAGGCCAAGCGGTGCTCATCGATTGTGGCCTTTTTCAAGGTTTAGAGCTTCAAGGTGCGGACACTCGCCCTCTTGATATTGAATTTGAAACATCCCACCTCAACGCTCTGCTGCTGACCCATACTCACATTGATCATATTGGCCGATTACCTTGGTTACTCGCCAGTGGGTTTAACCAACCGATTTATTGCACGCAAGCCACCGCTGAACTTGCCCCTTTAATGATTGAGGATGGCTTAAAGCTGCAAGGACTCAGCAATAAACAGTCGAAGCTGATACTCAAAAAGATTCATTCGTTAATTGCTCCCAAGCCTTACGGGGAATGGTTTCCAATCACGTCTAAACAGCAAAACAACGGAAAGGATCATGATAGGCCAAATACTCTGTATGCTCGCTTTCAACCTGCGGGGCACATCTTAGGTTCTGCCTATATCGAGATTAAGTTACCCAACCAAGAGGTGGTAGTCTTCTCTGGCGATTTGGGCCCAAGTAACACACCACTACTGCCCGATCCTAAGCCACCACGACAAGCCGACTATCTGTTTATCGAATCCACTTATGGCACCAGTACTCATGATGATATCGCTACGCGAGCTGAGCGCCTCAAAGCAATCATTGATCGTTCACTGCTCGACGGTGGCGTTATTCTAATTCCGGCCTTCAGTATCGGCAGAACTCAGGAACTGCTGTTTGATATCGAGCACCTGATCTTTGAGCATCAACTCAGTAGCGATATTCCTATTATTCTCGATTCTCCGATGGCTCAGAAAGTGACACGTTCATACCGACGCTTTAAAGAGTTGTGGGGACAAGAAGCAAAGCAGCGTCTTGAACTGGAACGCCACCCACTCGCTTTTGAGCAGTGCATTACCGTCGATGGACATAGAATGCACAAGAAAATCGTGAATCGCCTCAAGTCGACAGGTGAACCTGCGATTGTGGTCGCAGCTTCTGGGATGTGTCAGGGTGGCAGGATAATGAACTACTTATCTGCCTTGCTTCCCGATAAACGAACCGATGTAATTTTAGCGAGCTATCAAGCGCACGGGACGCTCGGACGAGAGCTGCAACAAGGCGAAATGCAGGTTTCTATTGATAACAAAGACGTTGAGGTTAATGCTCAAATTCATGGCATGTCTGGCTATTCTGCCCATGCTGATAAAGAGGATCTTTACCAATTTATAGACGGCATCGCGACTCCACCGAAAGAGGTGCATTTGATTCACGGCGAGCCAAATACTCAGTCTGAGTTCGCTCAAGCTTTGGTTGGAAAAGGATTTACAGTCGTTTAAAACAGGCGATTAATTCACGATTTCTGATTGCGGTAATCCTTACGGAAAGTTCTAAAAATCACTACTGATATTTTAAATAATACCTCCCCTTAAACCTGCCTAATTTCACTATATCGGTGATATATTCTTGCATCTTTACCGTCGTAATGTGTTAACAGTCATTAGTACTGAACAACGTTTCCTCTCATTTTTCTTCTATTTTCCCTTCTGACACATATTGTGAGTTTCGAAAATTTGTATTAATCACTATTTATTCACTTTACAAACCGACACTAAAAACAACTAATTGCATATCAATTTTAATGGAACGATTATCAAATTAGCACTAATCGTTAACAAACACCCCCTGTAACATGCTTTATGTCACAGTAATCCTAATAGGCAGTTAAATAATTTAACACTCGGGTTACAAGTGAAGTATTGTGTTGTTCGAAAAACAATCATAAGCAAAACTAACAGGGAAAATACTCATGCAGTCATTCGTTGATTTTTTGAATGGAATAATCTGGAGTCCAGTACTTATCTACCTATGTTTAGGTGCAGGTTTGTTCTACTCCATCATGACTCGATTTGTTCAAATCCGTCACTTCTTTGAAATGTGGCGCTTGCTACTATCGGGTAAAAGCTCATCAAAAGGCATCTCGTCTTTCCAAGCTCTAGCCGTTTCGCTATCTGGCCGTGTCGGTACAGGTAACATTGCTGGTGTTGCTGCCGCTATCGGTTTCGGTGGCCCAGGTGCCGTATTCTGGATGTGGGTTGTAGCCTTCTTTGGCGCCGCAACTGCTTACGCAGAATCTACGCTAGCTCAAATCTACAAAGAAGAAGACGAAGGCCAGTTCCGTGGTGGTCCGGCTTACTACATTGAAAAAGCAATGGGTCAGAAGTGGTACGCATGGATCTTCGCTATCGCGACTATTTTTGCATGTGGTATTTTGCTTCCAGGTGTTCAGTCAAACAGTATCGGTAATGCTGTAGAAGCTGCATTTGGCTCAGGTGACATGATTGAAACAGCTGTCGGTACATTCAGTTTCGCTAAAATTTTCACCGGTACTGTTGTTGCTATCATTCTTGCTTTCATCATCTTTGGTGGTGTTAAACGTATTGCGAACTTCACACAGATCGTTGTTCCTTTCATGGCATTGGCTTACATCATCATCGCGTTCGTTATCATCCTGCTAAACATCAGCCAAGTGCCAACTGTTTTCGCAATGATTGTTGGTGATGCATTCACACCTATGGCAGGCTTCGGTGCTGCAATTGGTTGGGGTGTTAAGCGTGGTGTTTACTCAAACGAAGCGGGTCAAGGTACTGGTCCTCACGCGGCAGCGGCTGCAAGTGTTGATCACCCAGCTCAGCAAGGTTTGGTACAAGCGTTCTCTATCTACATCGATACTCTTCTAGTATGTTCTGCTACAGCGTTCATGATCATCATCACTGGTGCTTACAACGTTCATGGCGGCGCTGAGGGTGTGTTCCTTGTTCAGAACCTAGCAGCAAACATTGGCGCGAATGGTCCTGTATTTACACAGCTTGCTATTGAAAGTGCACTACCAGGCATTGGTAAGCCATTCATCGCATTTGCTCTGTTCTTCTTTGCATTTACAACGATTCTTGCTTACTACTACATCGCAGAAACGAATATTGCTTACCTACGTCGTACCATCAAGGTCCCTGGCATGATGTTCGTACTTAAGCTTGTTCTTATCACTGCAGTTTTCTATGGCACAGTTAAAACAGCGAACCTTGCATGGGCAATGGGTGATGTTGGTGTTGGCTTGATGGCATGGTTAAACATCGTTGGTATTCTGATCATCTTCTTCATGTCTAAGCCTGCGCTTAAAGCTCTAGCTGACTACGAAGAACAGCAGAAACAAGGCGTAACTGAGTACACGTTCAACCCTGTAAAACTAGGCATTAAAGGTGCTACTTACTGGGAAGAGAAGTACAAGCGTAAGACAGGCAAGTCTCCTGAAGCAGAAGCTGCAGACACTAAACCTGTAGAGCAACCTTCAGCTTAAGCTTTCCTTAGCAAATAGGTCGCTTTAAAAAAATAGCGCTATTATTAACGCATAAAAAAGGGGTTAGCCATTTCGGCTAACCCCTTTTGTTTTATTCATAACCAATAAATGGCTTATAACAAACTAACTGTTCCCGAGTTAGAGTATTAAGCAGCGATTTCTTGTGTTGCCATTTGAGGTGCTTTCTTCTCACCGATAGGCAGTACTGTGCGGCCGTATTCGTTGTTGATTACTTGTGCCATTGCAAAGTAAATAGCTGAAGCGCCACAGAAGATACCTTCAAAACCAGCGATAGTGCCGATTAGTTCGCTGCCAGTGAAATCACGAGCTGCAAGTAGGAAGAACAAGATAGTTAATGAACCGAATACTACTTGTTTCGCCACTGGGTAGCATAGAGAACCGATGAACATGAAGCCTGTGAAGATGCCCCATAGTAGTAGGTACCAACCCATGAATGCTGCAGGGCTTGCAGGTAGGCCCATGTAAGGCATCACGATTAAACCAACCAAAGACAACCAGAATAGGCCGTAAGAAGTAAACGCAGTTGTACCGAACGTGTCACCACGTTTGAAACACATTGTGCCCACGATAACTTGGCTCAAACCACCGTAAAAAATACCCATAGCAAGAATCATTGAATCGATTGGAAAGAAACCTGCGTTGTGGATATTAAGAAGAATAGTGGTCATACCGAAACCCATTAAGCCTAGTGGCGCTGGGTTAGCTAGTTTGGTCGACATTGCGAATTTACCTTATTAAAGTGGTTGATTAAAAAAAAACGATAAAAGTTGTCAGAAAATTTTAATCTATAAACCGTACAACTAGGTAATCCAGTTATCGAAAACTAAGATTGTGTAAATGATCTTATGGAAAATTAGTTTCATAACAACGCTAATTAATTCATAGAACCTATAAATGAACAAATTCCCTGTCGCGCTATGAAAAAGATGCGAGTAACGAGATGCGAAAAGAGTCTTTAGATTCGAGTAAGCGGGATAAGAGGAGCAGGTCTCGATTGAAGCGTCATTCCAGAATCGAGGGACGAGATATCTGGAATCTCCTCTTCGATATAAGCACGTTTGGCGCACTAAAGAGATTCCCTATCACGTTCGTTCCTCACTGTAGGGAATGACGGAAGTTTGCTTAGATGCGAGTAAGTGAAATGAAGAACAAGAGAGCGAGCTTTTCGTTACTCGTTTACTCGCATCCCGTATCTAGTCTCTCATTTGTAATCTTAAATTACGCTTGTTGTGGTTTAGATTCAGGCACTTGAGATTGAACTTCTGAAGAAGCGTTTTTACTCGCATCGCGCTTGGCTAACAACGTCACGACAATCAACTGAGCAACAAGAGCACCTAATACAACCAATGCACTTCCCGTAAAGCCTGCGACTACAAAACTAATCAGAGCAATAGAGCCGTTCATCAATGCGTAAGGTAGCTGCGTCTTAAAGTGTTCAAACTGATCACACCCTGCCCCGGTTGAAGAAAGAATCGTGGTTTCAGAGATCGGTGAGCAGTGATCACCAAACAAGCCACCAGACAACACAGCACCAATTGCGACGAGTAGTGGAGCATCTATCGCAATCGCAGTTGGAATAACCAATGGCATCATTATCGCGAAGGTTCCCCACGATGAGCCCGTTGCGAATGAGATAATAGCCGACAGTAAAAAGGCTACAGCAGGAACTAACCAGTAAGGGAAACCGCTCTGCGCTTGCTCAGCAATATAAGCCGCTGCACCCAACTCTTTACCAACGGTGCTTAATGCCCAAGCCAGTACCAAGATGATCGCGACTGGCATCATGTTTCCCATACCTTTTAAGTACACAGAAACACCATCTGAAAGCTTTCTTACACCGTAGTAAGCCATTAGCGAGATTAAGGTAATCGCCGCAAAGAAATAAGCCGATGATAACGCCGCTCTAAATGATGAACCTGCGACCTTTTGGAACGGGAAGCCTTGTGGAACCAACATGGCACACAACACCACCAGCATCACTAACAATGGTGCCCAGACAAAAGATGCCTTTGCATTTTTATGCGAGAACGGATTTAGTGATTCGTTATTCACGCCAGAGTTAATTCCCGCCTGGCAATCACGCTCGGCTTTTGCCATTGGCCCAAAGTCTAAACCTTTAACGGACACAAGCGGAACGATGAAAATCGCAAGAAATGCGTAGAACTGAAAAGGAATCGCACCGATGAAGGCATCCCAATCGGACATGTTGACATTCAACGCCGTGAACTCTTTCTGAATAAGGCTCATGATGTAAACACCCCATCCAATGAAAGGGATAA
Source organism: Vibrio sp. 10N.247.311.49 (assembly GCF_041467655.1). NCBI lineage: Bacteria > Pseudomonadati > Pseudomonadota > Gammaproteobacteria > Vibrionales > Vibrionaceae > Vibrio > Vibrio sp. 10N.247.311.49. Next base: position 68,566 of record NZ_JBFSVA010000006.1, on the reverse strand, counting down.
GAATAGCAACGGGCGACGAGGTTGAATCAATGATGAATGCTAGCTTCTGTCTAGAAAGTTTCAGTTTATCGAAAAGGGGACGAAAAACAGGGCCAACAATTAAAGGGGTGCCTAAGTCTGAGAAAAATATAACGATTCCACCCAACCATGCTGACAATTGAGCTTGGCATTTATTGCTTACCCACTGAGTCACTCGCTTTGCAAACGCGACGCCACCACCGGACTTTTCCATCAATGCGACAAAGCCACCGATGAATACCAACAGCATGATCACACCAGCGTTATAGCTGTCGGTAAGTTGAGGGACTAGGTAACCTTTCACCATGGTACCAAACGTATCAAGCGGGTTAAGTTCGCTAAACATGCCAGTCAGCATTGCAACACCACTCAGCACACCAGCAAAAAGGCCTATCACCACATTCCTTGTCGCCAATGACAACACCAAAGTAATCACAATGGGGATGAGTGACGTGATATCTGTCTGTTCCATAGGTACACCTTAACCCTAAAATAAAAGAATAAATATAAATTAAATTTGAATATAAATTCACAAGCATCATTTGTACAGAACTTTATCCTCTAACTGGATAATTAGTCTTTAAATGCGCTTCAACATAGCCAAATAGACCAATCACCCTGCTTAAATAGCCAAGTTCGAAACGGAAAAAAGCCGAAAGTAGAAACTTTCGGCTTTTGATTATTTATATCGCTATGGTCGTACTACTGAGCTCGTAACTTAGGCCACCTCTTCAGTATTCAGACTATCAATTACAGCTGATTTCATCCCAGAACCAATTCGATTGAACTGGGCTTTCCCATACACCCGGGCCGTTTTTAGCCACGAAGCACTTGCCGTTATGCGTCACTTTGTCGCCATTACTCACTTGGCTAACGCCCGCTTGCCACGTAATAAATTCAGATGGATCGACAACCACTGGCGGTTCTGTCACAGGTGGTTCAACGGGTGCAGGGTCTACTGGTTCTGGATCGACAGGGGCAGGATCAACAGGCGTTGGATCTGTCACAACTGGTGGTGTTGGCTCGCCCGCTACTAGTTTCCAAGGGCCACCATTGGCAGGGTCATCCCCTTGTGTCCACCATTTCGCTTCATAGGTTGCGCCGTTATGCGTCACTTGGTCACCCGCGTTGTAAACCTTGGTCGCACTCCAACCATTACCACCCGGATCAGTACCAGGATCTACCGGATCCAGCTTATCGACCACTTTCACTTCAGGCCAACTCGCATGAGAACCATAGAAGTTGGTCACACACTTCTCGTAATCACCAGCCACCAGTGCGGAATAAGCCGTTTGAAAGCCCACTAGCTCACACTCAAATGAATACCCTTCTGGGCGGTCTGCGTAGTATTTCCAGTTACCATCCCAGTTGGTGTACAACACATCCGTTGCTCCGTTGAGATTCAAGCTTCCGTAAGGCGTTTGCTGCCAACATGTATTGGCTTCATCGGCTTCTACAGGAATTTCATAGTGCGCGGCTAACCCTTCCCAGTAACGAATACGGTTAACGGGTTGGCCTTTGTCTTTGTTCTGCTCGCCACATTCAATACCACCATTGAGCACGTTGATTGTGGTACCAAAGCCATAGCCAATACCCGCATCCAATTCACGTTGAGATGGTGTCCATGTTCGGTCAATTACATGCAGCATTGCCGGTTTAGGCGCTTGTGGTGTTAAAAAGAACCAGATAGCAGACGCTAAGTTCAACCAAGAATCCGCCACTAAGCCCGGATTGTTGAGAAGCACCGTCGCATCGCCATCGAACATCACTTCAGAGAACGCGCCGTAATTAAAATGGTAAGAAAGCTGTTTAGCACCACGTCCGAAGTAACCCTGCCCCGCAGCACATGGCCAACGGGCATTCTGCCAATCATTCTGACCACAACCTGTGGTGTAACCTTCTTGGCCTTCAGACCAACCCATTTCGCGAACATGCACCAGCGCTTGCTGCCACTCTTCTAGAGCTAATGGATTATCAGAGGTGTTGCCTATCGCGATGTGCCCACCCGTCTCTTGTGAAAAGTGAGCAAAGGCCGTGATGATGGATTTCTTACAGATGGCGTCTGAGTCACGGCCATCTGTGTACTCTCCACAGAACGCTGGGAATTTACCGATCGCACGTAAGAAGCGAGTGTAGGTGTATTCTGGCGCTGCCATTTGAGTGAGGAAGTCCCATTCAGATTGAGGGAACACGCGCTCTACACGCTTTACGTTTTCAGGATTCGAAGGTGAACCGGGTTCAATCGCTTCAACGATGGTGTTCGGGCGAGTTTGAAGGGCCTGTGACCAGATCGCATACATAGGATCGGATGTTTTCGCTTGTTCAGCAGCTTGTAGAGCCGACTTTTCAACAAGGTAACCATTCGGGTTTTGCGGATCAGGTTGAATGTTCAAAGACGCATGACTTTGCGCTGCTAAAGTGCAGCCCAGTACTGTCGCCAAATATTTGATTTTTAACATGATGGATTCTCTTATCTGTCCTTAATAAGTCCATCAAAGAGTATGCTTCACATGTGAAATGGCCTAGCTGTAGCTGTGTGAATTTATAAAAAGTGCGAGTGATCTTTTTGATATATGGCTCAACACAACAAAGCGTCTCATGGTTTCTTGAGCTGATATCTAGTTTCCAACTCATTTGGTTTCTAGTTATTGTTCATTTGATTTCGAGGTATTGCTCATAAGCCTTTAATGTAATGAATCAATATAATCAATCGAAAAGAAAAAAGCCCCGAACTGAGTTCGAGGCTTAAGATCTTAATCAAAGCTGGTTAAATCTCTAAGAGATTATTCCCACTCGATAGTTGCTGGTGGCTTACCAGAAATATCGTAAACAACACGTGAAATGCCGTTAACTTCGTTGATAATACGGTTAGAAACCTTACCTAGGAAGTCGTATGGTAGGTGTGCCCAGTGAGCAGTCATGAAGTCGATAGTTTCTACAGCACGTAGAGATACAACCCAATCGTACTTACGGCCATCGCCCATTACGCCAACTGAACGTACTGGTAGGAATACCGTGAATGCTTGAGATACTTTGTGGTAAAGGTCAGCAGCGTGAAGCTCTTCAATGAAGATCGCATCTGCGCGACGCAGTAGATCACAGTACTCTTTCTTCACTTCGCCAAGTACACGAACACCTAGACCTGGACCCGGGAATGGGTGGCGGTAAAGCATGTTGTATGGAAGACCAAGCTCTAGACCGATCTTACGTACTTCATCTTTAAACAGCTCACGTAGAGGCTCAACAAGGCCCATTTCCATATCATCAGGAAGACCACCAACGTTGTGGTGAGATTTGATTACGTGTGCTTTACCTGTCTTAGATGCAGCAGACTCGATTACGTCTGGGTAGATAGTACCCTGAGCAAGCCATTTAGCATTCTTCAGTTTCTTAGACTCTTCATCGAAGATATCTACGAATACGTGACCAATGATCTTACGCTTAGCTTCTGGTTCAGCTTCGCCTTCAAGAGCATCAAGGAAACGTTGCTCAGCATCTACTTTGATGATGTTTAGGCCAAACTTGTTGCCGAACATCTCCATAACCTGCTCACCTTCGTTTAAACGAAGAAGGCCGTTATCAACAAATACACATGTTAGTTTGTCGCCGATAGCGCGGTGAGCAAGCATCGCAACTACAGATGAATCAACACCACCAGAAAGACCAAGGATAACTTCGTCGTCACCTACTTGTTCTTTAATACGTGCAACTGCATCTTCAATGATTGAAGCTGAAGTCCACAGACCTTCACAACCACATACGTTAAGAACGAAGTTCTCAAGCATTTTCAGGCCGTTTTTAGTGTGTGTTACTTCTGGGTGGAATTGAACACCGAAGTACTTCTTCTCTTCGTTTGCCATTGCAGCGTATGGGCAAGTGTCTGTTTCAGCGATCTTTGTGAAATCAGCTGGAATCTCAACTACTTTGTCGCCGTGGCTCATCCAAACATCTTGAGTAGACTCAAGGTCAGCGAAAAGTGCAGATTCACCAGTTACTTGTACAGCAGCGTAGCCGAACTCGCGTTCAGTAGACGTTGCTACTTTACCGCCAAGTTGCTCAGCCATAGTTTGCATGCCGTAGCAGATACCGAATACAGGAACACCTGAATCAAATACGTACTGAGGTGCACGTGGAGAGTTCTCTTCCGTTACACTTTCAGGGCCACCAGATAGGATGATACCGTCTGGATTGAATTCACGAATATCCGCTTCTTCTACGTCCCAGCTCCAAAGTTCACAGTAAACACCGATCTCACGAATACGACGAGCTACTAGCTGTGTGTATTGAGAACCGAAGTCCAGAATTAGAATACGTTGGTCATGAATATTTTTAGTCATTGTAAGCAGTCTTATTGGCTATGTGATAAAACGGAGGCGAGTTTACTCACCTCTGATTAACTCTTCAAGAAATAAAGCAAACGTTTTCGTTAGATATCTTTAACCACGTGTTTTGAGAAAATCGGACTTTTAACAAAACAGGCGGTAGATATAATACCAATCACAGTAAGTAAGTGTTCAGGAATAGCGTAGGAAAAAAGCCTGAGAACGAGGCAGGATTTTCTGATAAGTAGTTATTCTACAATCAAAAATTCTAACGAAGTTATCGAGGTTTTTAACAAGCTAGGATGACCAGTTATTTACTACGATTGGTATATTAATGTGCCGACTAAATCAGCACATTATTCAAACGTTTGGACGTATTATTAACCTAAACGGTAGTTAGGTGCTTCTTTCGTGATTTGAACATCGTGTACGTGAGATTCTTTCATGCCCGCACCAGAGATACGAACAAACTCAGCTTTAGTACGCATGTCTTCAACAGTTGCAGAACCCGTTAGGCCCATGCTTGAGCGTAGACCGCCCATCTGTTGGTGAACGATCTCTTTTAGACGACCTTTGTATGCGATACGACCTTCAATACCTTCTGGAACAAGCTTGTCTGCAGCGTTGTCAGATTGGAAGTAACGGTCAGAAGAGCCTTGAGACATAGCGCCAAGAGAACCCATACCACGGTAAGACTTGTAAGAACGACCGTTGTAAAGGATAACTTCACCCGGTGCTTCTTCAGTACCAGCGAACATTGAACCAACCATCACACAAGATGCGCCAGCAACGATAGCTTTACAGATATCGCCAGAGAAGCGGATACCGCCATCTGCGATTACTGGAATACCGTATTCGTTTGCAACTTCCGCTGCGTCTGCGATTGCTGTTACTTGAGGAACACCAACACCAGTAACGATACGAGTCGTACAGATTGAACCTGGGCCGATACCAACTTTAACTGCACTAACACCCGCTTCGATAAGAGCACGTGCGCCAGCACCAGTTGCTACGTTACCACCGATGATTTGTAGATCAGGGTATGCAGCGCGAGTTTCGCGGATACGGTTAAGTACGCCTTCAGAGTGACCGTGTGAAGAGTCGATAAGTAGAACGTCTACGCCAGCTTCAACTAGAGCAGCAACACGCTCTTCGTTACCAGCACCAGCACCAACAGCTGCACCTACACGTAGGCTGCCGCGCTCATCTTTACATGCGTTTGGTTTACGTTCTGCTTTGTGGAAATCTTTTGCAGTGATCATTCCAGTCAGTTGGAAGTCATCATTTACAACAAGAACTTTTTCAACACGCGCTTCGTGCATTTTCTCTTGAACTTCTTCACGAGTTGCACCTTCTTTAACAGAAGCAAGGCGAGCTTTAGGCGTCATTACTACATCAACTTTCTTAGAAAGGTCAGTAACAAAGCGAACGTCACGGCCAGTAATGATACCAACCAATTCGTTTGTTTCAGTAACAACAGGGAAACCGGCGAAGCCGTGTTTTTTAGTAAGGGCTACAACATCAGCGATTGTCGCGTCAGGGCTTACAGTTACTGGGTGAGAAACCACACCAGCTTCGTAAATTTTAACCTGGCGAACCATTTCAGCTTGCTGCTCGATTGACATATTCTTATGAATAAAGCCAATACCACCTTCTTGCGCAAGGGCAATTGCTAGGCGTGCTTCCGTAACAGTATCCATCGATGCAGAGATCATTGGGATGTTTAAAGAAATGTTTTTCGTTAACTGAGTGCGAAGATCAGCTGTGTTCGGAAGAACGGTTGAGTGTGCTGGGACGAGTAAAACGTCATCAAAAGTTAAAGCTTCTTTTGCGATTCGTAGCATTTGCAATATCTCACAACAAAGGTGTTAAAAGGAGTAAACCCAACTTTATCGTTTCGCATAATAAAGTGATTTGGATTTGATATTGCAGACGGATTATACGCACGGCGAAATCGCTTGGCTACACATTTTTGTATTTTTAATTTGCATTTACCCCCTTGCTATGTATTATATTGCCGCTATCTTCCATACTCACGCCCTGTGAGATTCCAAGAAAGACCTTCCTTCAAGGAAAGATAGTGCTTCTATGACTAATCCAAACATCTTTACTGTTTCTCGCCTCAACTCAGAGGTTCGTCTCCTATTAGAAAACGAAATGGGAATAGTCTGGCTCGTTGGTGAAATCTCAAACTTCTCTGCACCTGTCTCTGGTCACTGGTACCTCACGCTAAAAGACTCTCGCGCTCAAGTTAAATGCGCCATGTTTCGTGGCAATAACCGCCGTGTGACCTTTAAGCCTCAGAACGGCAATCAAGTTTTAGTCAAAGCTCGCCTATCTCTTTACGAGCCACGCGGTGACTACCAACTGATCATCGAAAGCATGCAGCCAGAGGGTGACGGTAAACTTCAGCAAGAATTTGAAAAGCTGAAGATGAACCTTGCCGCAGAAGGACTGTTTGCTCAATCAAGTAAGCAAGCTCTTCCTGAACACCCAAAACGTGTTGGCGTTATCACATCTAAAACCGGTGCAGCGCTGTTTGATATTCTTGATGTACTAAAAAGGCGCGATCCTTCGCTACCGGTTGTGGTTTACCCGACCATGGTTCAAGGCGAAGAGGCGGCGATTCAGATTGCCCAAGCGATTGGACGCGCTAACGAACGCAATGAATGTGATGTGTTAATCGTCGGCCGTGGTGGCGGCTCACTGGAAGACCTATGGTGCTTCAATAACGAGATCGTAGCTCGCACAATCGCAGCAAGCCAAATCCCGATTATCAGCGCCGTTGGCCACGAAGTGGATGTCACTATCGCTGATTTCGTTGCCGATATGCGTGCCCCAACGCCATCAGCTGCCGCAGAATTGGTTAGCCGTGATAACAGTCATAAAGAACAAGCTTTCGCGTCTAAACGTGCTCGCTTAGTCAGTGCGATTCGTCATGTGTTAATCAAACAGGCGCAATCAACTCAAACGTTGAAATACCGCTTAGAGAAGCAACACCCTAGCTACCAACTTCAAAAGCAGAGTCAGCAGCTTGATGACCTAGATATGCGTTTGCGTCGTGGTATGACTCAATACCTAAAACAGCATGCACAGCGTGTTGAACGTAAACAGCACCAGCTTCAATTGAACTCGCCAGTGAAACGCCTTGGCGAACAGAAACTGCATCTGCAACGTTCAGAGCAAAAGCTATTGGATGCAATGGACAAGACATTACTAACCACTCGCCACCAGCTCGCTATGGCTGCAGAGAAGTTAGAGACCGTTAGTCCACTGGCAACCCTAAAGCGTGGCTACAGCATTACTCATTCAGAATCGAGCAAGACGGTATCATCGATTAACGATGTCGAAGTCGGTGAAGTGATCACCACTCAAGTTGAAGACGGTGTGATTGAGTCGCAAGTGACCACAAGAGTGACTAAGAGCGAGCTTTAAGTTCGACCTAACGTTTCAAACCAGAAAGCCCTATCGATAATCGACAGGGCTTTTTAGTATCTAACGCTTTCAAAAAACTAACCTATTCCAACCCTACTCAGTAGTAGAAGGCTCCTTCATGGTTAGCATCCCTTCAGTCACAATAAAGTTGATGATGAAGTCTAGCCCTTGGCTCTCTTTGAGGTTGGTGAACACGTATGGCTTGGTTGGACGCATGCGTTGTGTGTCTTGCTCCATCACCTCAAGTGACGCACCCACATATGGTGCTAAATCGATCTTATTGATAACCAGCAGATCAGAACGCGTAATACCCGGTCCGCCTTTACGTGGGATCTTCTCCCCTTCCGCTACATCAATCACGTAGATGGTAAGATCGGCTAATTCAGGGCTGAACGTCGCACTCAAGTTATCACCGCCACTTTCGACGAATACCACATCGAGGTTCTTATGCAGCTTGGCAAGCTCTTCTACCGCAGCTAAGTTCATCGACGCATCTTCACGGATCGCCGTGTGCGGACAGCCACCCGTTTCAACACCAATAATACGATCTGGTTCTAGAGCCTCTGCTCGCGTAAGTATCTTGGCATCTTCTTGAGTGTAGATGTCGTTGGTTACCACTGCGATATTGAGCTTGTCGCGAATCGCTTTACAAAGCACTTCTAATAGCGCTGTTTTACCAGACCCTACCGGGCCGCCAATACCAATTCGAAGTGGTTGCTTATAACTTTCCATTGTCTACTTCCTTATATTCTTTTTGCTACATCGTTCGCGCTAACCGCTACGAACGAAATAGTCGTGTGTATTGTGTTTCGTGCAATGAACTCGCTAATGCCATCGAAGGCGAAAAGCTGCCTATCATCCAATCTTCTATCGTGCGGGCCTTTTCGATCACCTCAGGAAAGGTGTTGGTGATATTAATCAATGCCAACTGACCATCGGTTTGACCTAAAGGCACTAACTTGACCCCTGCGGTAACGATGTTTTCAAGCCAACTCCATAAATAACCCTGCTTGAGGCTCTCTAAATCAATACCCCAATGCTGAGCCGCCATACACATGCCCAACAATTGGTTTGGATGACTATCAACAGAATCCACCAGCGAAATATCGATATCCAAGCGCTTCAACAAGGTGTTCAATGCATGCCCACGCTGCTTTTCTTCCGCTCGCAATTCACTGGTTTCACGGCTTGAGTATAAGTAGTTACACCAATGCTCAATCTCATCGATTTCACCCTTTTCTAGCGCGTGATAAAGACGCTCTAAGATAGGTAATTCCAAAGTTGCGACACTGGAACTGACGATGGTATTAAGCCACTGTTCCATGCTGTTGCGATCGGTCACCCACCCCGCTTCAACCGCTAACTCTAAGCCTTGCGAATAAGTGAACCCACCAATCGGCAACGATGGACTGATCAATTGAAACAGACGATAGACGGCTACATTTTCTGTTGTGGTCATAATCGTGCCCTCAGTCTTCCAGAATCAAATAAGTTCGAGAGCCTACGCGCCTAACAGCAATAGTGCGCTTGCTGAAGCCACGCCGACTGACAACCATTTAGAGTAAACCGCGCGACCAACAAAAGTACCGATAACCATCAGAGCCAAAGCACTGATACTCATGCCTGTTGCGAACTGAGTCAGGTTGCTCGCGGCTTCAACGCCGTGTGCGTAACCATGGAAAAACAACATAGCAATCGAAGCAACTAATACGCTGTTTACACGCTTGGTTGATGGTGAGAATACATGCCATAAACATAAGCTGACGACAAACAGAGAAGCGATAATGGCAGGCTCAACAATCACAGAGAAACCTAGGGCTTGGCCTGCGATAAGCCCTACCACTAAAGACACCAATCCACCGCCAATCAGAGCTGCTTTTGTCTTGGTGGAAAATGACAGTGCGCCAATTAATAAACCGAAAGCGATCAGCATGATCAGATGATCCATGCCAGTCACAGGGTGAGTTAAGCCAGACATAAACGAGTGAGACTCATGAACTGAATGCGCCCCATGTCCTGGGTGAGCGAAAGCCATCGTTGATGTTGTTAGAGAAGCTATTGTGAAAGTGCATAAGCCTGCAGCTGTTTTAAAGTTCATCGCGAGTTCCTTGCTTTATACCAATCGTAGTAAATAATTGCTCACCCTAGCTTGCTAAAATGCTCGATAACTGCGTTATAATTTTTGATTGTAGAATAACTACTTATCGAAAAATTATGCCTTGTTCTCAAGCCTTTTTTCTGCGCTATTGTTGATCACTTACTTACTGTGATTGGTATTATTGTTATTAATATCGTTGTTATATAAATCGTTTAGTGAGTCATCAATGACTCGATTAATGATGGTGATGATGTCCACCAGAGCGACCGCCATAAGCACCGCCTTCTGGTTCAAACGGTTGTTTCTCAGTGGTCACTTTCGCGCCTAAGCCTTCAACCATTTCATCTAAAACATGGTCGTGTTGATAACGAACCCAACCCGCTTCCACTTGCAGCGGAACATGACGGTTACCAAGGTGATACGCCACTCGCGTTAACAGGAGCAAGTCTTCACAGTAAACAGTCGAAACGGTTTCTGGTGCCGCTTTCACTTCTACGACTAAACCGCATTTACTTGAGAGTTGTTCGCCACCACGCAAGATATGACCTCGTGGTAGAAACAGTCCGGCATTGCGCCCGTCATCGAGCATCACCTTAAGACGGCTCTTAATGCGGCTATCGATCGGCAGGCTTAAGTAGCCGTCCGGTGCATTTTGTATTTGAGTATTCAGTTGAGTCAGTTCAATCATGCTATTACCTCAATCTCCTTGTGAGATTTATAACGTTTAAAATAGGGTCACTAAAATAGGAGCCTTCAGCCTAGCTCTTAAAATAGGAAGTACCGCTGTGCCATTGGCAACTCTTCAGCTGGCTCACACGTCAGCAATTCACCATCAGCGCGCACTTGATACGTCTGCGAGTCGACTTCGATCTTTGGCATCCAATCGTTAAGCTTCATGTCCGCTTTGCTGATGTTTCGGCAGTTACTCACAACACCAATCAGGCTCTGTAGACCTAATTGTTTATCTATGTTCTGTGCCTTGGCTTCTTTGGAAACAAACAACATTGATGTGTTCTGACATGCCTTGCCATAGCTACCAAACATAGAGCGATAGTGAACTGGCTGAGGGGTTGGGATTGAAGCATTTGGGTCACCCATCGGCGCCATGGCGATCATGCCGCCTTTCAAAATCACACTAGGTTTCACACCAAAGAAAGCGGGCTTCCACAACACTAAGTCTGCTAATTTCCCTGCTTCGATAGAACCGATTTCATGAGACATACCATGAGTGATCGCTGGGTTGATGGTGTACTTAGCGACATAGCGTCTTAATCGGAAGTTATCGCTGTAGTCTGAATCTTCTTTTAGGCTGCCGCGCTGAACTTTCATCTTGTGCGCAGTTTGCCAAGTTCGAGTGATCACCTCGCCTACACGTCCCATTGCTTGTGAGTCCGAAGCGATCATCGAAAAGGCACCTAAGTCATGAAGAATGTCTTCTGCGGCAATGGTTTCACGGCGGATACGTGACTCTGCGAACGCGACATCTTCAGCAATCGATGGTGACAAGTGATGACAGACCATCAACATGTCTAAGTGCTCATCGACGGTATTGATGGTGTAAGGGCGTGTTGGATTGGTTGAGGAAGGCAAAACGTTCGGCTCACCTGCAGCACGAATAATATCGGGAGCATGACCACCGCCCGCACCTTCGGTGTGATAGGTATGAATCACGCGGTCGCCGATTGCGCCAAGTGTCGATTCAACAAAACCAGATTCATTCAGAGTGTCGGTATGAATCGCAACTTGTACGTCCATCTCGTCAGCCACACTCAAACAGGTATCGATTGAAGCGGGAGTGGTTCCCCAGTCTTCGTGTAACTTCAAACCCACCGCGCCTGCCGCTACTTGCTCACGTAGTGCTTCTGGCTGACTGGCATTGCCTTTGCCTAACAAACCAAAGTTCATCGGGAATTGATCGAGTGACTCTAGCATGCGGTGCATGTTCCAAGGCCCCGGTGTGCATGTGGTCGCGTTAGTACCTGTGTTTGGCCCAGTGCCACCGCCGATCATGGTTGTCACACCTGACGCCAGTGCTTCTTCAATCTGTTGTGGGCAAATAAAATGAATGTGTGAATCAATACCACCAGCAGTCAAGATTGAACCTTCGCCTGCTAAAATTTCCGTGCCCGGGCCAATCACAATATCAACGCCCGGTTGAACATCTGGGTTGCCCGCTTTGCCCAATGCCTGAACTCGACCATCTTTGACTGCGACATCGGCTTTTACGATGCCCCAGTAATCCAACACAATCGCGTTAGTGATCACCAAATCTGGAGTTTCGGCACTTGGACGTTGGCTTTGCCCTTGTCCATCACGGATAACTTTGCCGCCGCCGAATTTCACTTCGTCGCCGTATACGGTGTAATCTTTTTCAACTTCTAGCCATAAATCAGTGTCAGCAAGACGCACTCGGTCACCGACTGTTGGCCCAAACATTTCGGCATAAGCCTGTCTGGATATCGTCGCCATGTTCAATCCTTTGTTATTTTCATTATTCCGTGGGAGCGCTTAGAGCTTGCCCATCACCTTTCCTTGGAAGCCATAGATCTCTAACTTACCGGCGTAACGCACTAACTCGACGCTACGCGACTGACCCGGCTCAAAGCGGGTTGCAGTACCCGCAGGAATATTGAGTCGAAAGCCTTTAGTGACTTCTCGGTTAAAGATCAGCGAAGGGTTTGCTTCATAGAAGTGGTAATGAGAGCCAATTTGGACAGGACGATCGCCAATGTTTTGCACCTTAACGGACGTTGTGTCTCGGCCTTCATTGAGAGTGATGTCACCCGGTGCGGTTTCTACTTTTCCGGGAACGAATCCTGAGTATTGTTTTGTGGAACCAGCCATATTACTTCTCCCTACACGATAGGTTCATGAACGGTCACCAGCTTGGTGCCATCAGGAAAAGTGGCTTCGACTTGTACATCAGGGATCATGGAAGGGATCCCCTCCATAACGTCATCGACAGTAAGAAGTGTGCGTCCAAGATCCATTAATTCTGAAACGGTTTTACCCTCGCGGGCACCTTCGAGAATGGCACTGCTGATCAGTGCGATAGATTCTGGGTAGTTGAGCTTTAAGCCTTTTTGTTTGCGCTGCTGTGCCAGCATTCCTGCGCAGAAGATAAGTAGCTTATCTTTTTCTCTTGGTGTTAATTCCATTTAGCCGCCCGCTGTTAGTGTTGTTTTCTTATTGCTCAAAAACGCATGAGCAGTAAGTGGGATTCAATCACAGCAAGCTTGAAAAAATGTACCTAGGGTCGGAAGTCACCCTAGGTACAAAAAGGGCTAATCGCTAAGTCGCCCAAATCCTTGGTAAATCAGGAGTCGTACCACATAAATGAGAGCGAGTTGCTTGCCAAATCTGACCAAAGGCTTGGAGGATATCTTCACTCCAATTACCCAAGGCTCGCACCACAATCAATCCTTCTATCTGAGTAGCACCCAATATTAATGTGGGTTCACTCGACGTTTTTGATGTAACTGATTGCTGTGAAGCTTGCTGTGTAATAGATAAGAGCAAGCTCTGTACCAACTCTAAATCTTGCTTCTCATTTGAAGTGATATAAAAGGTTCCCATCATTGAATAATCAAGTAACCCCATATTTATCATTAACTTATCGCCACCATGAAAATTAAAGCCTTCAGTCAGAAGCCTTTGATTATCAAGATAGATTTCTGTTTTCCCAACGAGATGACCATGCTCGAATCCCTCATTCTGTGCAGGGCGTCCAAAACAGTGCATCTCCCAACCCCAAAACTGTGCACCCTTTTCTAGGCGAATTTCAGTATCTAAACGAACGTGTGCATTCGGGAAAAAGATGTTCTCTTGCGGCATCCATTCCAAGCGTGCATCTTTCTTCACTCGTAGGGTCTGCTTCTGCTTGGCGTACTTGTTGTTTGAGCGATAAAACTTGGTCGCACCGGGTGTGGTAATCAACGCGTGAGCACCGTGCTCAAGATTCACGTTAATATTGAGAGTGTCACCACCTACCACTCCGCCGGGGGGATGGAGTAAGTAGGTGTGACACGTTTCCCCATCAGGATACAGGGGGCGTTGCACCGCAAGCGGACCAGACTGCTGACGATTCTTTAATACGGTTTTATCACCTCGATCGACAAAGGTGAGGTTTAAACTCGCTTGCCAACCATCACGAATATCTTGTTCGATGGTCTCATTCAAAGATAAAGCTTCTACTAAAGAAGCCTTGCTTACTTCATTCGGAGAAAAGAGAGAATTCATACGGTTAGGTACTCCTTTATCAAGGACTCATCGAGCCCTGTCATTTCACCTTCTGCCACTTGGCGTCCACGGTCGATAATGCAAAAACGGTCACCGACCTTTCTTGCAAACGGCAGCTTCTGTTCAACCAACAGAACCGTGAGCCCCATTTTCTCGTTGAGCATGCGAATGATGTCGCCAATCTCTTGCACAATATTGGGTTGAATACCCTCCGTCGGCTCATCCAAGATCAATAGCTTTGGATTAACCACCAGCGCACGCCCAATCGCTAGCTGTTGCTGCTGGCCACCCGATAAATCACCACCGCGACGATGTAGCATCTCTTTTAACACTGGGAAAATATCGAAGATGAATTCAGGGATCTTGCGGTCACCCTTTTTACGAATCGGTAAACCGACCTCTAGATTTTCTTGAACAGTGAGCATTGGGAAGATCTGGCGACCTTGCGGTACATAGCCGATCCCTTGGCGTGGACGGTCCTCGGCATCGGTTTTCAAAAGTGACTCACCCGATAAGGAGATGTCACCGCTTTCAACCTTCACCAACCCCATAATGCATTGCAGTAAGGTGGTTTTACCGACACCATTTCGCCCCATTAGCACCGTGCATTTACCTTCTGGGATCTGCATATCCAAATCCCACAGCGTGTGGCTCTCACCGTAATATTGATTAACTGATTTAACCTCTAACATCCTATTCTCCGAGATAAACTTGTTTAACTTCAGGGTGAGCCTGCACTTGATCCATGGTGCCTTCTGCCAACACGTGACCTTGATGAAGCACGGTGACATGGCTGGCGATAGAACGAACGAAATCCATATCGTGTTCAACGACCACAACCGAGTGCTTACCTGCCAGTGAGTTAAGTAACTCAGAGGTGCGATCCATTTCTTGGTGAGTCATACCTGCCACGGGTTCATCCACCAGCAATAGCCTAGGGTTTTGCATCAATAACATGCCTATCTCTAACCACTGTTTCTGACCGTGAGACAGGTTACCTGCCAAATTCGCCGCTTCGTCTTTAAGGTGAATAAGCTCTAGTACCGAGGTGAGTTTGTCTTTCTGCTCGCCAGACATCACGGCAGTGAAAGTTGCCCACACCGAGCGATCACCTGCCATGGCTAATTCAAGGTTCTGCCACACAGTTAAACATTCAATCACGGTCGGCTTTTGGAACTTACGCCCAACGCCTGCGTTAGCAATTTCAGCTTCGTTCATCTTGAGTAGATTGATGTTCGAACCTAACCACACTTCGCCAGTATCTGGCTTAGTTTTCCCGGTAATGATGTCCATCATGGTTGTTTTACCTGCACCATTAGGGCCGATGATGCAGCGTAGCTCTCCCTCTTTGATGTAGAGGTTGAGGTCGTTTATCGCTTGGAAACCATCGAAGCTTTTGTTGACGCCTTCGACATACAACAGCACGTTATGTCGAGTATCGATGGCAGGATGAATATCGGGTTTGAGGTAATCAAAGACTTCGTCTCGACGAGTGAACGCCTGAACCGATTCCTTTACGCTATTAAATGTGGTCATGCGATCACCTCCTTGGCCTTGTGCTGATCATCCTTATCTTTATCTTGGTTTTTCCCATTTGATGCCTTGCGCAGCTGCTGCCACTTTTCACTGACAAAGCCAATCACACCTTGTGGGAAGTACATGGTTGAGAGTACGAATAGTCCACCCAGAGCAAACAGCCACACCTCCGGGAACTCAACCGTAAACCAACTCTTGGCGTAGTTGATGATCAATGCACCGACAATGGCACCAAACAGAGTGGCACGACCGCCTAAGGCTACCCAAACCACAATCTCAATCGAGTTAAGAGGAGCAAATTCTCCCGGATTGATAATACCCACTTGAGGGACATATAAAGCCCCGGCAATACCGGCGATAACCGCAGAAAGAACGAAGACCCACAGCTTGATGCCATCGACGTCATAGCCCATAAAGCGAGTGCGTGATTCCGTATCACGAATCGCTAATGCCACACGACCTAATCGACTGGTCACCACCATGCGACAAGCTATGTAGCTGAGAATAAGCGCAATACCAGTCGCGACAAACAGACCTATCTTGACCGCATCACTCTGCAAACTCAGACCGATGATGTCTTTGAAATCCGTCAGTCCGTTGTTGCCACCAAAGCCCATTTCGTTGCGGAAAAATGCCAGCATCAATGCGTAAGTTAATGCCTGAGTCATGATAGAAAGATACACCCCGGACACACGAGAGCGGAAAGCTAAATAACCGAACAAGTAAGCCAATGCGCCCGGCACTAGCACCACCATCAGGCAAGCAAACCAGAACTGGTCAAAGCCCTGCCAGAACCACGGCAACGCAGACCAATCAAGGAACACCATGAAATCTGGTAAGACTGGATCACCATAAACCCCACGGTCACCAATCTGACGCATCAAGTACATGCCCATCGCATAACCACCAAGCGCAAAGAAAGCACCGTGGCCAAGGCTCAAGATTCCGAGATAGCCCCACACCAGATCGAGCGCCAACGCCAACATTGCGTAGCTCAGATATTTGCCCATCAGCGAGATAGTAAAAGTCTCTACATGGAGCGGGTGCCCACTTGGTAACATGGTGTTAGCCAGTGGGATAAGAATAACGGCCGCTAGAATGGCAAGGATGGTCAGTTGGCCACCTTTGTCACCACGCATTGCCGAAAGTACAAATGATTTTGACTGCATGATGTTGTCCTTAACCTTCAGCCGCACGACCACGTTGCGGGAAGAGTCCGCGTGGGCGTTTTTGAATAAATAGAATGATGAAAACCAGTACCAGAATCTTGGCGAGAACCGCACCAGCCCATGGTTCTAAAATTTTATTGAACAGACCAAGGCTTAAGCCTGCGACTAGCGTGCCCCATAGGTTGCCAACACCGCCGAATACCACCACCATGAATGAGTCGATGATGTACGCCTGTCCCATATTAGGGCCAACGTTGGTCAGTTGAGACAGTGCCACGCCTGCAACACCCGCAACGCCAGAGCCTAAACCGAAGGTCATCGCATCAACTCGCTCTGAACGAATACCCATCGCACGAGCCATGCCACGGTTTTGAGAAACCGCACGAACCTGCAAACCTAGTGGTGTCTTTTTCAGAACCATTAATAAGCCCATAAATACCAAACCACAGAACAGGATGATATAAAGTCGGTTGTAAGTCAGGGACAACATTGGGTTCAATTGAAGTGCGCCAGACATCCATTCAGGCGTGCTCACTGAGCGGTTCAAAGGAGAGAAAATCGAGCGAACAGCCTGCTGCAAGATTAAGCTAATACCAAAGGTCGCGAGTAAGGTTTCCAATGGGCGACCATAAAGATGACGAATCACACTTCGCTCAATCGCAATGCCCACTAAGCCAGAAACAATGAATGCCGCTGGAATGGAAAGTATCAGCGCTAGGCCAATATGATTCGGCATCAACAACTGCAATACGTAGGTGGTGTAAGCGCCAATCATGATCAGCTCGCCATGAGCCATGTTGATAACGCCCATCACACCAAAGGTAATCGCTAAGCCAATGCCTGCCAGTACCAATACCGAGCCTAAACTCAAGCCAAAGAATACGGTTTCAACACCTGAGTACAGAGCTTGGCTTTGTTGATAATCGTCCATCGCACGCTCTGTTGCAGCCAAAATGCTTGGTTCTTGCTCACCGTTAAGTAGTTGGTTCAGTGTTTTTAGAACGACTGAATGCTTAAAGTCGCCCACTCGTTCAATCGATGTTACTCGAGCTTCAGTTGTTGCACTGTTATCAAGCGAGGTAAAAATAGCTAATGACAAATCCATTAGTTCAGCGACTTTACCATCGGTCTCATTTTCTCTAAGTTCGGATAAACGATCGATGATAGTGGCATCCTTAGTTCCCAGTAGATCGAGAACCGCTTGATAACGCACATCTGGGTTACTGCTATTTAATCCAATAGAGGCAATTTCACCCCGTAAGATCCCGCGAAGTTTGTTGTTTACGCGCACCTTTTTAAACAGCTTAGCATTGTCGATATTGAGAGTTGATTCATCCCATACAGACTGAGCTGAAGTGGCTGTTTTGGTGTTTTGAATGAGATAGAGCTGTTTATAATGTTCGTTTTTTTTATCATTGAAGTAATAGAGATTGCCGTTTAACCATCCATATAAAATAGCCTTCGACACGTCTTCCGTTTGTGTCTCAATGATCCAATCGATGGCTAGCTCTTTATCCGATGTTTTTTTACCAACTAGCGCCTTGGTAAAGCTAGCTTCATCCGTTATTCCAGCAAAAGCCAACTGAGCACTGATAGCCATGAGCAACAGCGCCTTAAATACGTTTAATACGTTCTTCATCCCTGCTTCCTTAACCAACAAGTTAGATATTGTTATTTTTTACTTGGTGGATGTTTGGATAGTTGTTGTGACTTGAAACTAATTTGAGCCTTCTCTTTCGTTGCGCCTCCATGCAGAAGCACTCTTCCCTAAAGAGAAGGCTCAATATTCATAGCTAGTAGTTACCGGTAATAGCTAACACCCAGTAACGAAAGCTGATAACCAGTAACTAGTTATCAGCTAAGAGCGAATAACTCTAGTTACCACCAGAACACTTTTTAGTTTCAACGTTGAACGCACCACATGAGAATGGCTTAGACCAACTAGAGAATAGTTTTGCTGATTCAGGTAAGTAGTTAGACCAAGCATCACCTGCAACAAGGCCTGTGGTTTCCCAAACGATGTCAAACTGGCCATCATCTTGAATTTCACCGATCAGGACTGGTTTAGTAATGTGGTGGTTTGGCAGCATGGTAGAGTAGCCGCCAGAAAGGTTAGGTACAGACACGCCAATCAAGGCATCTTGCACAGATTCAGGATCGGTTGTGCCCGCATTAGTCACAGCTTGAGCCCACATATTGAAACCAATATAGTGTGCTTCCATCGGGTCATTCGTTACACGTTTGTCACTCTTAATGAATGACTGCCATGTTTCAACGAACTCTTCATTGACTTCGGTATCGACGCTCATGAAATAGTTCCATGCCGCTAAGTGACCCACTAGAGGTTCAGTATCCATGCCCGATAGCTCTTCTTCGCCAACCGAGAATGCAATCACTGGAATGTCTTCAGATGAAACACCTTGAGCACCAAGCTCTTTATAGAAAGGTACGTTTGCATCGCCATTCACAGTAGATACAACGGCGGTTTTCTTACCAGCTTCACCAAACTTCTTGATATCTGAAACAATAGATTGCCAATCAGAATGACCAAACGGTGTGTAGTTGATCATGATGTCTTCTTCTGCGACACCTTTACTTTTTAGGTAGGCCTCTAAGATCTTATTGGTGGTACGTGGATAAACGTAATCGGTACCTGCAAGCACCCAACGTTCCACTTCAAGTTCATCCATTAAGTAATCAACGGCAGGAATCGCTTGTTGGTTTGGCGCAGCACCGGTGTAGAAAACGTTTTTAGAGGACTCTTCGCCTTCATACTGTACTGGGTAGAAAAGGATGCTGTTTAGCTCTTCAAAAACTGGCAGCATGGATTTACGTGATACCGATGTCCAACCACCAAATACCACATCCACTTTTTCTTTCTCGATAAGCTCACGTGCTTTCTCAGCAAACAACGGCCAGTTTGACGCAGGGTCAACAACTACAGGCTCAAGCTTCTTACCAAGTAAGCCACCTTTTTTGTTTTGCTCGTCGATGAGCATAAGAACGGTATCTTTTAGCGTTGTTTCACTGATCGCCATAGTGCCTGACAATGAATGTAGAACGCCGACTTTAATGGTATCGTCAGCCGCAAGCACTGTTGCAGAAGAAAATGAAAGTGTTGTACACAGTGCAGCTAGCGATAAATTGAACACCTTGTTCATGATTGTTACTCCATAATTGTATTTTTGTTATTCAATTACAGAGTTACAAGAAGAGTGCCAAACTTAAAACATAACCAACAAAGTTTTAAGCCTTTGTATTTAATAGTACTTTAACTAAGTTAACACCAATGCAGTGCATAGCGACAAGGTTACTATGTTTCATGCTGGTGCAGTGACGATAAGATTGAACCAAGATGACACACGCATATTCGCTAAATACAAAAAAGGCCCAATATTTTCATACTAGACCTACAAAAAACACCTCAGATTATCGTCTTGCCATTGAGAGGTAAGACTATTCGGCTTGTTGAAACTCGAATTTCACTCTCGACTTAGATTTAAGCTCGTTACAATCACCATTGCAGAAATAGCTCGCAGCCCCACAAGCTTGAAGCTTCTCTAATTGGCTGCTGCACTCAGGACAAAAGCCCACTTTTGTAAAGTGATCTTGGCAGCTTTCACAGTGGTATTTACCATCCCAGCTAAGTTCTGACTGGCATTTAGGGCAGATATTTTCACTCATAGGAAATCCTAACTTTTTACTTTCAGTACTAATAAGCAATCTACTCTTTCTTCGCCTTGGCTTGCTTGATTTGATACATGCTTTTGTCAGCTGACGCAATCAACTGATCGAGCCCTTTAGGCGACTTTTCACAAGCAATCCCAACACTGACTGAAAACTGAACGCCATTAATATAGAGAGCTTTATCCAACGCTTTTTCTAAGCTGTGATAAAAGTCTGACACTTTTTGTTCGGTATCAAAGCAAGAAAACACTACAAACTCGTCACCGCCGTAACGACCTACCTTGGCACATGCCGTAGTCGCTTCATCGAGAACTTTTGCAACGGCTAACAGAACATCATCGCCAAAGCTATGGCCATACGTATCGTTGATTGACTTGAATTTATCAACATCAACAAACAGGCAGGCCATCACTTTGTCCGCAAAACATCGTTTAACTAAAACCTTCTTAGCTTCACTTAACAATGCTCGGCGGTTCAAGCAATGCGTCAGCGAATCATGACTGGCAAAAAAGTTGAGTTGATTCTCTAGCTCGTATTTCTCTAGCGCTACTGAATACAAAGAAGCAAGCAGCTCCAAGATCTCGAGTTCAAATTCATGAGGTTCTGAAATGCATCGGCTGTAAATCGCAAATGTACCTAGCACGTGGCCATGCGAAGAGATGATGGGCACCGACCAACAAGCGTGTAAGTTGGCTTGATTGGTCAAGGTTAAGAAAGGCGCCCAATTTGAGTGAGTATTAATATCAGAGACCATAACAGCTTTCTTAAGCGCAGCTGCCTCGCCACAAGAGCCTATCCCCGCACCAATTCCTACCCCTTCAATCTGTTGATTGTAAAAATCAGGCAGGTTTGGGGCATATTCAAGGTGTAACGTTTTAGACTCTGAGTTGAGCAGTAGAATTGAAGCCATGCGCTGCCCAAAAAGCTGCTCGGTAAGCTGAATAATCTTGTGATTTAAATCTTTGCGATCCATCCCAAGCGCAAGCTTCCGTAGCAAGCTATTGACGGCTCGATGACCTTCTAATAAAAATTGTTGTTCCATTCACTAAGGCTTTCAATTGTGTAATCGGGTACAACTTGTTCTTATGCAAGCTTGTTATTGGTTAATAATAACACACTAAATTAGTACGACACACAATCGAAGATCATAGGTTGATCTTTCGCTTTATCTATTTTGATCAGCGATCTACCCCAAAAAGAATATTTATATCACCACACACCGAAAGCATAAGTTACATATGCTGCATTTCAATTTCAAATAGTCATTTATATCAAAAGTGACATGTAAAAATAAAATAAACAGCACAAGCCATTTCGATCTGTAGTCTAAATCATCGAATTACATGCGTCAGCATTTCAATGTTTTGGCCATCTAGCTGGGTCAGCTTAACGGACAGCGCACCAAGTTCTGAGGTATTTCCAATGTGTGTGCCACCACAAGGAATAGTGACCTGAGTATCTGCGTCAAGCTGCCACTCCCAGTAACGAGAGTCTGTTAACGCCTCGCCTTCTAGTCTCATCGCAACTGGCGTCGGCTCTGCAAGCCAGCCCGCAAGCATTTGGTTGATATCAGCTTCGATGTCATCAAGATTTGCTAGCATGTCTGCAACGTTCAAACCGCGCTTCTTCAGGGTTTTGCCTAAGCGATACTTATCGGTACACAGCTCTGGAGTCACAAAGCTCGTCACTTGTGCATAACTATTGAAGTCGTAACTGCCAAGCGGATCTTTTCTGTCCGCATCTTTACGCCAGTAGCTCTCAGCCAATACTTTATTCAAGGCTAGGAAAGCGATGTGGCCAGCACTGTGACCACGGCTCAAACTGGCTTGGTACTCTTTATCAACCGACAACACGACTTCGTCGTTAACCTTAATCATAGAAGCAGATGTAGGTAGCTGGTGGACAACAACAAACGCCCACCCTTCCGTATCACGCTTAACAGGGATATCTGCTGCGATATGAAGCTTGCCAGTAGATTGTTCTATAGCACCAACAAGGCAGTCTTCAACGGGAAATTGCACTTCACCAACATTCACAAAGCCTTGGTCTGCAGGGTGATCGGGCCAAATATGACTCACTGGGTGGAAAGGTGTTACGTCGGCAATCAGGTAAGTTTTGCTGTCGTCGCTTTCAACGTACTGCGCTTTAGCATTGAGCTGCCAAGCCTGATGACAAAATTGAGTGATGGTTGGTGTGATTGCTGACACAGGTGTAATCAAATCGCTAGTAGTCATATCGTTCTTCTTCTGGAATCTAGTCTGATTCGTTGAGCCATGATGATAAAAACGTATTGTTATGGCTTAACGTGAATTTTGCTTAAAAAAATACCCGAGACAGGCTCGGGTATCAAATCTATTGGAAAGGTTTACTTACGACCTTTAACCATGCTCATCATACGCTTACGTTTACGTTCTTGAGAAATTGTCAGCTTGTTTGTCTTAGCTTCAAATGGGTTCTCGCTGTTCTGGAATTGAATGCGAATAGGTGTACCCATAATTTCTAGTGAACGACGGTAGTAGTTCATCAAGAATCGTTTGTATGAATCTGGCAAGTTACGAACTTGGTTGCCGTGGATAACGATAATCGGTGGGTTGTAGCCACCAGCGTGCGCGTATTTCAGTTTCACACGACGGCCACGAACCATAGGCGGTTGGTGATCATCAGTCGCCATCTTCATGATACGAGTTAGCACAGAAGTACCAACACGAGTAGTCGCTGATTTGTAAGCTTCTTGTACAGACTCAAACAAGTGACCAACACCTGTACCGTGAAGTGCAGAGATAAAGTGAATACGTGCGAAATCAACGAAGCCTAAGCGACGGTCTAGCTCTTTCTTAACGCGTTCTTTAACGTCGTTATCTAGGCCATCCCACTTGTTTACGGCAATAACAATTGAACGACCAGCGTTCAACGCAAAGCCTAGCAAGCTTAGATCTTGATCAGAGATGTTTTCGCGAGCATCGATAAGCAGCAATACAACGTTAGCATCTTCAATCGCTTTCAGTGTTTTAACCACTGAGAACTTCTCTACCGTTTCGTTGATGTTTTTACGACGACGAACACCCGCAGTATCGATTAGAACGTATTCACGCTCGTCACGCTGCATTGGGATGTAGATAGAGTCACGAGTCGTACCTGGCATATCGTAAACAACCACACGCTCTTCACCAAGAATACGGTTCGTTAGCGTTGATTTACCTACGTTAGGACGGCCAATGATCGCTAGTTTGATCGGTTGATCTTGAAGACGCTTGAATTCTGCTTCAGCTTCTTCTTCTGTAAATTCAACCTGCTCTTCTTCTTCGTCTTCAAACTCAGTTAAGTCGCTTACTTCGCCATTCTCAGCTTTTAGCGCTTCTGCGAATGGGTTAAGAGCAAGGTCAATAAGTGCAGTAACACCACGACCATGCGCCGCAGCGATTTGGTACATGTCTTCTACACCTAGTTGCCAGAAGTCAGCACTTGCAGCATCAGGGTCGATACCATCAACCTTGTTTACTACTAGCATTGAAGGCTTTTCTAGTTGACGTAGGTGCTTAGCAATCGCCACGTCTGAAGGTGTTAGACCCGCACGGCCATCTACCATAAATAGAACGACATCAGCTTCATCAATCGCCGCTAGCGACTGTTCAGCCATTTTAGTTTCAACACCTTCTTCAGTACCGTCGATACCGCCAGTGTCAATAACAATAAAGTCATGCTCGCTAAAATGAGCATGACCGTATTTACGGTCACGCGTTAAGCCAGGGAAATCCGCAACCAATGCATCACGAGTTCGAGTCAATCGGTTAAATAACGTAGATTTACCTACGTTCGGACGCCCTACTAGAGCAACAACAGGTACCATAACAACCTCTACAATTTCTTCTCTAAATGTAGTTATAGGTAAGCACTTGTTCGCAAGTTTAAACTCTTACCTATAACCACACGGTTTATTAATTTTTAACAACAAAACGGCTCCTGGCTGTTACCAACCAGGAGCCGACTGTGAATTATATCACGCTTTTATTGGCTAATCGTTAGTTTCTTTACATCGCCATTGCGAGTCGTCACTAAGTAGCCTTCAGGCAGTTCAATTGGTGCAACCGCAAAGCCGCTATCATCGACAAGCTGTTGAGCAACAAACTCACCCGATGAACGATCCAACCAGTGCAGATAACCTTCAGTATCACCCACGACTACATAACCATTAATAATAGCAGGTGCTGTCAGTAAGCGGTTTTCTAACAATGGAGTGCTCCACAGTTCAGTACCACTACGCGCATCAACCGCAACCACATGGTCTTTGTCGGTAACAACGAACAAACGGCTACCATCACTTGCTAAATCAATCGCTGATGAGTAGTTACGTTTCCAAATTGGCTTACCAGAACGAAGGTCGATAGCAATCAGCTGACCATTGATACCTACGGTATACAGGGTGCCACCAAGAACAATTGGAGATGCATCAACATCAACCAAACGATCAATTTCCGTTGCACCTTTTGGTGTGCCTACTGGCTGTTGCCAAATAAGCTGACCACGATCAACGATAGCCGCAGCTAGACGACCATTTGCTGTACCCCAGAATACACCACCAGAAACTGCAACAGGCGAGCTATCGCCACGCAGTGTTAGGCTTGGTACTTCCGTACTGATGGTCCATTTTTGTTCACCGCTTGCTTGATCTAACGCGATCAACATACCGCGACTGGTATGAACAATGACCATGTTGCTATCAGTTGCTGGGGATGCAAGCACCTCGCCATTGACTGATACACGCCACAGCTCTTCACCGGTCGATTCTTCCAGTGCGATCACTTCGCCATTTTCAGAACCAACAAAAACTTTACCGTAAGCCGCCGTTAAGCCACCCGATAAACGAGCCAATACGTCTTTCTCAAGATCGACTTTCCACAGCGCTTTACCTGTATCAGGATCAAGCGCTTTAACCATACCTTCACGGCTTGCAACAAACACTTTGTCGTAAGCCAATTCTGGCGTTAGTTTTGAAAAGTAGTGACCAACACCATCACCAACCGACGTAGACCATTCCTGACTAGGAGTGAACTCGCTGTTTACCGTTGGTACTGGAGCCATGATTACGGTGTCTTCTTCACCCGCACAGCCAGCTAGTAGGCCAAGAGCAATCGCACACAACGCCGCTTTTGGAAACATCTTCTTCATTCAAAGCGCCTTATTTAGCTAGGTCGTCAAGTTTGATTTGAAGCGTTTGGCTAGCGTCAACAGCTTGCTGTGCTTCTGTGTAAGCACTGTATGCTGCGTCTGTGTCGCCTTTACGAAGTGAGATATCACCACGCAGTTCAGCAACACGGCCTTTCCAAGATTCGTCTGTCATAGCAGCAAGATCAGTCAGTGCTGCGTCAAATTCACCTTGCTCAGCTTTAATACGTGCAACACGGTAAGTAAGTAGTGGCGCAAGTGCCGCGTCCTTAGTTGCCGATTTTGCCCACTCGAGCTGTTCAAGTGCCGCCGCTAGATCGCCTGCTTGTACTTGTACTTTTGCTAGTTGCATAGCAGCAAGTACTGAGTACTCAGCATCTTTGTTTGCGTCGATGAAAGCTTGAATATCAGATTGAGCATCAACACCCTTAACATCAAGAGCTGAAATTACAGAGGTGTAGCTTTCTGAAGCTGCTTCACGCGCTTCAACTACTGAATCTTGGTAATAGCGCCAGCCAAATAGACCACCTAAACCAATAACCGCACCAAAGATTACGGCTTTACCGTTCTCTTTCCACCAATCTTTAATGGCTTCAACTTGTTGCTCTTCGCTATCGTAAAGTTCCACTTCCTGTCCTCTTTAATTCTTTAAACGCCAGCATAGTGCTGACGTTAGTATTCATTATGAGCGTTTGCTCAATGGCTAATTAGATTAGCGCAGCAACTTTCTCTGCAACTTCCGTTTGAGACACGGTTTCTTGCTCGCCGCCAACCAGATCTTTTAGCACAACTGTATTGTCAGCAACTTCGTTCTCACCAAGTACCAGCGCCACAACAGCACCTACTTTGTCAGCACGTTTGAATTGCTTCTTGAAGTTACCACCACCGAAGTGGTTCATTACACGCACGCCTTCAACGGTGTCGCGTAATTGATTCGCTAACTGCATGCCCGCGATCATAGTACCTTCGCCAGCAGCAACTACGTATACATCAACGCTACGACGAACTTCTGTTAGCTCTAGCGTTTCCATCATCAGAACCAGACGCTCTAGACCCATTGCGAAGCCAACTGCATTGGTTGCTTTGCCGCCTAGTTGCTCAACAAGACCATCGTAACGACCGCCGCCACATACTGTACCTTGAGCACCAAGGCTGTCTGTGATCCACTCAAATACAGTGCGGTTGTAGTAATCTAGGCCACGTACTAGACGCTCATTAACTTGGTATTCGATACCAACAGCGTCAAGAAGTTCACACAAACCAGCAAAATGTTGCTTCGATTCTTCACCTAGATATTCAGATAGTCGAGGTGCGTCACCTAAGATAGCTTGAACATCAGGGTTCTTAGTATCAAGTACACGTAGAGGGTTAGTGTGCATGCGACGTTTGCAGTCTTCGTCAAGCACATCAATGTGTTGCTCAAGGAAAGCCACTAACGCAGTGCGGTAGCTAACGCGATCTTCTTGAGAACCGATTGAGTTCAGCTCTAGGCGAACGTGCTTGTCGATGCCTAGCTCACGCCATAGACGTGCTGTCATCATGATAAGTTCTGCGTCAACGTCTGGACCGTCTAGGCCAAACACTTCAACACCACATTGGTGGAATTGACGGTAACGACCTTTTTGAGGACGCTCGTGACGGAACATAGGGCCCATGTACCATAGGCGCTGTTCATCACGGTTGATAAGGCTGTTTTGAATACATGAACGAACACAACCTGCTGTGCCTTCTGGACGCAGCGTTAGGCTATCGCCATTGCGGTCGTCAAAGGTGTACATCTCTTTAGAAACAACGTCTGTCTCTTCACCAACTGCACGGCTAAATAGGTTTGTTTCTTCAACGATAGGCATACGTACTTCGTTGTAACCGTATGCACTCACCACGTTTTTAACTGCGCTTTCTACTTTCTGCCACAGTGGTGATTGAGTTGGAAGGCAGTCGTTCATGCCTCGAATTGCTTGAATATTTTTAGCCACAGTATTTATTCCGTAATTTCTCACGACCAGGTGTTAGTGCGAATAGACAATCACACCCCATCGCGTTGTATTAATCTTCTAAGTTTTCTACATCAATGCGATTTGCTTTATCAAGCACTGACGCTTTTGCACGAATCTTAGCTTCAAGTTTGTCGACAAGGTCATCGTTGTCGAAGCGCTCTTTCTGACGCTTACCATCTTCGTAGAAGGCACTCTTACGTGCACTACCAGCTAAACCTAAGTGAGACACTTCAGCTTCACCAGGGCCGTTAACCACACAACCGATGATAGATACGTCCATTGGAGTGATCACGTCTTCTAGGCGCTCTTCAAGGGCATTAACGGTGTTAATAACATCGAACTCTTGACGAGAACAGCTCGGACACGCAATGAAGTTGATGCCACGCGAACGAATGCGCAAAGATTTAAGAATATCAAAGCCAACTTTGATCTCTTCAACCGGATCAGCCGCTAGCGATATACGCAGCGTATCGCCGATACCTTCAGAAAGAAGCATTCCTAAACCTACCGCTGACTTCACAGAGCCTGCACGCGCACCACCCGCTTCGGTAATACCAAGGTGGAGAGGTTGATCAATCTGCTTAGCCAGCAAACGGTAAGAACCGACAGCAAGGAATACATCAGAAGCCTTAACGCTGACTTTGAATTGATCAAAGTTCAGACGGTCTAGGATATCTACGTGACGCATTGCTGATTCAACAAGCGCTTCTGCTGTAGGTTCTGTGTATTTCTCTTGGATCTCTTTCTCAAGAGAACCGCCGTTAACACCAATACGAATCGGAATATTCATATCACGTGCACAATCAACAACTGAGCGGATACGGCTTTCGTTACCGATGTTACCTGGGTTGATACGCAGACAGTCAACGCCGTATTCCGCCACTTTAAGTGCGATACGGTAGTCGAAGTGAATATCAGCAACCAAAGGAACAGAGACCTGCTGCTTGATTAGCTTAAAGGCTTCAGCTGCATCCATAGTCGGTACAGATACGCGAACGATATCAGCGCCAACTTTTTCCAGAGCTCTAATTTGAGCAACGGTCGCGGCTACATCTGTTGTTCTTGTGTTGGTCATGGATTGCACAGCAATTGGTGCACCATCACCGATCGGCACATCACCCACATAAATACGGGTTGATTTGCGACGAATAATAGGAGATTCGTGTTGCATATTAACTCTAAGGTAAGGTTATTCTAGCTACTTTGCCTGAAGTATACCCAGAAAGGTCGACAGGTTCACTTGCAAATGTCATCGATACGCCTTCAGGCGCACCCAGAATCACTTTATATGGTGCAGTTCCAGAAAGATTTAATGTCTGGCCTGCTTTTTTAATGCCAGTAGATAATGTTTTGCCCGAAGCATCTTTCACTTGGATCCAACAATCAGCAGAGAACTGCATGACTAGCTCGTTAGCCACAGCTTCAGGAGCCGTGCTAGCTTCAACCGTTTCTACATTCGCAGCAGCTTCAGCAGTTGGCTCTGTCTCTGTTGCTTGTTGTGCAGGAGTTTCGTCAGCTGGAGTAACAGCACCTGAAGTATCTTCCGCATCGCTTATTGCAGCAAGGCCTTCAGTACCTTCAACAACAGAAGCACCCGCTTCGTTTTGTTCAGCTTCAATCACTTCTAAAGAGGTGAATTCAGGGGCAAGTGATTCTTCTACCGCTAGCTCTTCTGAGCTTTCAGTATTCGCTAAAGATTGAGATAGGGTGTCTTGTTGTTGGTTCTGCCACCACCAAAGTGAGGAGATACCCGCAATGACCGCAAAAATACTCCAAGTCAGGATCATAATACGGCTGTTGTGCTTCTCGGTTTTGGTCTTACGAGAAAAGCTCAACATTTCTTGCTCTTGATGCTGAGCATCACCGGCATGATGCAGCGCACTCAATACGACTTTTTCGTCAAGATTGACGTATTTCGCGTATGAACGAATATAGCCACGCATAAACGTCGCCACTTGATCTGACTCGAATTGGTTTTCTTCAATTTGTTGGATCAGCGTAACGCGAAGTTTCAAGCGATCAGAAATCTGCTTTTGCGTTAAACCAAGAGATTCTCGTTTGTTCTTAAGCAGCGTTCCCGCTTCCAAAGCTGGAGCTACGGTTTCTTGCGTTTGTGTATCTTGTTCTGTGTTCATAGAGAGTGAACTTCTAAAGTATTATCGCAGGTTGAGGAGAGCGTTTTCTTATTGTCGTTTAAGCTCAATCTAACAACCCACGTTATGTGGAATTTTTCCTGCTATCTAAATCATCAACCCTTAAAGGCGAACATCATTCATTTGTTATGGATGACCTTCTCAGGAAGCTAGTTTATCAAGTAGCCAACCTAAATAGACATATTGATGATCAGTAGCAAGCGAGCACTTAAATTAATTTAAGATTAGTTAATCATAAGCTAATGCCATTACAAGGCAAAAACACTTTAAACAAAATTTACCGTCAGCTCATGGTTTTGTCCAAAATTTGACGAAAAATGTAAGAAAGCGTGGGCAAGAAGTCCAAAAAATCAAAAACTGTACCCCAGAAAAGCAACAAGCCAGAAGTAGGACTTCTGGCTTGTTTAGGTTCTAATCGCGTTTTATACCGCTTTTACTTCAATCACACCACCGGCAATCAAGTTCGCTTCAGAGGCTGCTTTGATCATTTTGGTACGTTTGGTTCTATCAATCACATCACCGACTAACTGACCACACGCGGCATCAATATCATCACCACGAGTCTTACGAACGGTTACTGTGTAGTTGTATTCCATCAGCGTTTTTTGGAAGCGATCAATACGAGAGTTGCTTGGCTTCTTATAAGGCGACCCCGGGTAAGGGTTGAATGGAATCAAGTTGATCTTACAAGGCGTCTCTTTCATTAGCTCAGCAAGTTCACGTGCGTGGTCCATATCATCATTCACATGATCCAATAACACGTACTCAACCGTTACTTTACCGCGGTTAGCATTTGAAGATGCAATGTAACGACGAACAGATGCTAGGAAGTCTTGGATATCCCAACGGTCGTTGATCGGCATGATTTGGCTACGTAGTGCATCGTTTGGCGCATGTAGAGAAATAGCCAATGCGACATCGATGTTGTCTGTCATTTGGTCAAGGCCAGAAACAACACCAGAAGTTGATACGGTTACACGACGCTTAGACAGTGCGAAACCTAGATCATCAAGCATGATTTCTAATGATGGCATTAGGTTCTTCATGTTCAATAGAGGCTCGCCCATACCCATCATTACAACGTTAGTAATTGGACGACGACCGGTTTCTTTTTCTAGGCCGATTTCGCGAGATGCACGCCAGATTTGGCCAACAATCTCTGAAACTTTTAGGTTACGGTTGAAGCCTTGTTGAGCTGTAGAACAGAACTTACATTCAAGTGCACAACCAACCTGTGAAGATACACATAGCGTCGCACGGTCACCATCTGGGATGTATACCGTTTCAACGTCTTGGTCGCCAACGCTCATCGCCCATTTAATTGTGCCATCTGAAGAGTGTTGAGCTTCAGAAACAACAGGTGCAACAATCTCACAGCGACGTTGAAGTTTCTCACGTAACTTTTTGTTGATGTTATTCATTTGTTCGAAGTCATCGACACCGAAGTGATAAATCCACTTCATCACTTGCTCTGCTCGAAACGCTTTCTCATTCAGTTCTTCTGTGAAAAATTTACGAAGACCTTTACGATCAAAATCGAGTAGATTGACTTTAGCTGTGGTCATGATGCCTCTCAATGACGGAACAATAATTAAGGGCGCGAATTGTACAGGCTTTACGCAACTTCAACAAGCATTGTAAAACCCTGTGTTTATTAAGACATTCAAACTTAAGCGATTAAAATTTGAACAATTGTGTTTATCGGCCTGATATTAGCCAATTTAAACAAAGATTCCCGATTACACCCCTTCGTCGCTTTCGGGAATGACGTAAATAATCACCAATTGCTCGATAATATTTACCACGAGATGGTTGCTCCAAAGTTCCCCGTCATTCCAGAACTGAGGAACGAAGTATCTGGAATCTCCAATAACAAAAACAGATTCCCGATTACGCTCCTTCGTCGCTTTCGAGAATGACGACTAAATTGATTATCGAGAGCGTAAAATCCACTTACAAAAAAGGCCTCACCGAAGTGAAGCCTTTAGAATAATTTGCAGTGCCGATTATTGAGCTGGGCGTGGGCAAATTTCAGATTCTGGGAAGAAGAATTCGATTTCGCGAGCTGCAGACTCAGGGCTGTCGCTGCCGTGAACTGAGTTGTAACGCATGCTGATTGCGTAGTCAGCACGGATAGTACCGCATGCCGCTTCTTCTGGGTTTGTTTTACCCATAAGTTCACGGTAACGAGCGATAGCGTTTTCGCCTTCAAGCACTTGAACCATGATAGGACCAGAAGTCATAAACTCTTTAAGAGCTGGGAAGAACTCTTTGCCTTCATGTTCAGCGTAGAAGCCACTCGCTTGCTCTTCAGTAAGACGAACCATTTTAGCAGCAATAATTTCTAGGCCTGCTTTTTCGATACGGTGGTAGATTTCACCAACAAGGTTACGCTTAACTGCATCCGGCTTAACAATTGAGAACGTTCTTTCTAGAGCCATAGGGATTCCTTCACTTCATTTTTTTGTTATTAAATACTGAAATTACTGAGATCTTTCGATCTGAGCTTTATGAATGAGCGGCACAAAATACCGCTCACCCTTATTATTATTTTGCTTGGTCGATAAGAAGACGAGCCAGTGTGCGAACGCCCATACCCGTTGCGCCTGCCGCCCACTTGTCACTTGCTGACTTACGGTAAGTACCCGCGCAATCCATATGAATCCAACCTTTTTTGTAATCATCTACAAAGTAAGAAAGGAATGCCGCTGCTGTACTTGCACCCGGTGTGTAATCGCCTGTGCTGATGTTTGAAAGATCAGCAAAGTTTGAAGGCAACATACCACGGTGGAAATCAGCAAGAGGCAGTGGCCATAAGCCTTCTTTCTCTTGGTTTGCCGCTGTTAGCGCTTGGTGAGACAACTCATCATCGAAGCTTAATAGTGCGTGGTAGTCGTTACCTAATGCGTTTTTAGCCGCGCCTGTTAGCGTTGCACAGTCGATGATCAGCTCAGGGCTTTGTGCACTTGCGTACATCAGGCCATCAGCTAGCACTAAGCGACCTTCCGCATCAGTGTTCATGATCTCAACTGTTTTACCGTTTTTGTAGGTAATGATATCGCCAAGCTTCAATGCGCGACCAGAGATCATGTTCTCTGCGCAACATAGAATAAGCTTGATGCGCTTGTTAAGACCGCGTTCAATCGCAAGACCTAAACCACCAGTAATCGTTGCTGCGCCACCCATGTCAGCTTTCATCGCTGTCATGAATTGGCCTGGCTTGATACTGTAACCGCCCGAATCGAACGTAATACCTTTACCGACTAAACAAGCAAATACAGGTGCGTTTTCATCGCCTGTTGGGTTGAAGTCCAGTTGCAGCATTGCTGATGTACGCTCAGAGCCACGGCCGACCGCGTAGATGCCTTCCCAACCTTCGGTTAGTAGATCCTTGTCTTTAACAATCTTCGCTTTAACAGTGCCCGCTGGTGCCACTGACTTGATGTATTCTGCAGCCATTGTCGCAAGTTGACGAGGTGCCACTTCTTCAGCGGTTTTATTGATAATGTCACGCGTCCAGTCAGTTGCGCGAATACGAGCTTCAAGCTCAGTTTGATCGGCTTCTGAAAGTGCATCCCATTCCAATGCATTCTTTTTCTTTGGTCCACGGTAGCCTTGGTAGAAAGCCCAAACGCTTTCTAGATCCCAACCTTCACCACGAAGTGAAACGAATGCGATACCTTGTCCGTCAAGCGTACGACCCGCACGTTGAACTGCGCCTAGATCGTGGCCTTCACCAATGTGAATTGTCGCTCCCGCTTCTGAGAACGATAAAATAGCTCTTGCTCCCCACTGAGGCTGGGCAGCTTCTTGACTTAAAAATACTGGCATCTGTGTAGACATGATTTCTCCTTGTCATGAACCACTTCGAGAGTGTGATTCTGATTATTTTTTATTAGCTCACTGATGTTAGCATTATGTAGGAGGAAAATGTCATTTTGATAAAAAAACGGACCATAAGGTCCGCTTTTTTTAGTAAGAATTGTTAACTTGGCTGCGTTTTATATTGGACTGATGCCAACCCGCGACCAAATCATCAGATAAGAGGATTAATCCATCTCATCCATCCAGCACAAAATAATAGCCTCTAAGATTTTTTCATTCGAGTGGTTAGGCTCGTCGTCGAACTCTTCAAGGTCTAGCACCCATTGATGCAGATCGGTAAAACGTACCGTTTTAGGATCAGTATCAGGGTACAAATCACATAGCTCAATTGCGATATCTCGCGAATCAATCCACTTCAAGCTCATAACACTTCCTTATATTTATCAGCGACGCTCTGTCACCTTTATGATCTATATTCTAGGCCAGTTTTCTTAGTATGTTTGTCTAAGCAATAACTCTCTCAGTCATCGCTGTATTAGCCATGACTGAGAACAGGTTCTTAATGGTCTTCAGAAGCCAGGTTCAACGTGTACTTTGGAATCTCTACAACAAGATCCGTATCAGCCACTTTAGCTTGGCAACCCAAGCGAGATTCCATCTCTAAGCCCCATGCTTTATCTAGCATGTCGTCTTCTAGATCATCACTCTCTTCTAAAGAATCAAAACCTTCACGAATCACAACGTGACATGTTGTACATGCACACGATTTTTCACATGCGTGTTCAATACCAATACCGGCCTTCAATGCAACATCAAGAACCGTCTCACCAGTTTTTGCTTCTAAAACAGCGCCTTCTGGACATAGATCTTCGTGAGGTAAAACAATAATCTTTGGCATGTTTATCTATTCTCTAACTATTAAATATTATCGACTGACTGACCTGACAGTGCAGCACGAATTGATTTATCCATACGACGAGAAGCAAAGTCTTGGCTCGCTTTGTCGGTATTCTTAATTTCTAGTTCAATAGCATCAGCGTTGTCGCCATTACGCACTTCAATCAGTGCTTCAATCGCTTGAACAAGTTGTTGTTTGCCTTGCTCATCAAGTAGCTCGTCACCGTCGGCTTGCATTGCAGCGATAAGGCCTTCGATAACGCGATCCGCTTCTACGCGTTGCTCAGCAAGAGCACGCGCTTGCATGTCTTCTTTTGCAAACGTCATCGAATCTTTCAGCATGCTAGCCACTTCGTTGTCGCTTAGACCGTAAGAAGGCTTAACTTGGATTTCAGCTTGAACGCCAGTGCTCTTCTCCATTGCGGTAACTGATAGCAGGCCATCAGCATCCACTTGGTAAGTAACACGAATATGAGCAGCACCTGCAGTCATCGGCGGGATGCCTTTCAGAGCAAATCGAGCCAGTGAACGACAGTCATCAACCATCTCACGCTCGCCTTGCACGGTGTGTACTGTCATTGCAGTTTGACCGTCTTTGAACGTGGTAAACTCTTGTGCACGAGCAACTGGGATCGTGGTATTACGAGGGATGATCTTTTCGACTAAGCCACCCATGGTTTCGATACCCAGTGACAGAGGGATAACATCCAATAGCAGCATCTCAGAGTCAGGCTTGTTGCCAACTAAGATATCCGCTTGAATCGATGCGCCAATCGCAACCACTTCATCAGGGTTAATACTGGTTAATGGAGTACGACCAAAGAAGCCACCGACCATTTCACGAACAAGTAAGGTACGAGTTGAACCACCTACCATCACGACTTCTAGTACTTCATCCGCGTCAACTTCCGCATCTTTCAGTGCTCGGCGGCACGAAAGCAGCGTTTTCTTAACTAGTGGCTTGATGATCTCTTCGAACTCTTCACGAGTTAAAGAGCCAGACCAACCTAGTGCTTCAACATTAACGCTTTCAGCTTCAGATAAGCCAATCTTCGCTTCTGTTGCTGCGTCTAGAAGAATACGGTTCTGTTCTGCTGTCAGCTCTAACAAGCCCATTTGCTCTTGGAAATGATCCGCAATTAAATGGTCAAAGTCATCGCCGCCTAATGCAGAGTCACCACCGGTTGCTAAAACTTCGAAGACACCTTTAGACAGGCGTAGGATAGAGATATCAAACGTACCACCGCCTAAGTCATAAACAGCGATTACCCCTTCTTTACCTGAATCCAAGCCATAAGCAATCGCAGCTGCAGTGGGTTCATTAAGAAGACGTAACACATGAAGACCAGCAAGTTGCGCTGCGTCTTTGGTACCTGCACGTTGTGCATCATCAAAGTACGCAGGGACGGTAATCACGGCACCAGCCAATTCACCACCTAACGTCGACTCAGCACGTTGACCGAGTGCACGAAGAATATCTGCAGATACTTGAATTGGGTTCTTATTTCCTTGCGCTGTGTTAATCACAGGCAGGCCATTATCACTTTCTTCAAACTGATATGGCAGAGATGGGTATCGCTGTTGAATATCTGACAGTGAACGACCGATTAATCGCTTAACTGAGATAATGGTATTTTTAGGATCAGTTTGTGCATTTACACGCGCTTCATCACCAGTGGTGTACGACTCTGACTGATAGTGAACAACGGAAGGGAGAATACTGCGACCTTGTTGATCAACAAGCGTGCTTGCCTCACCACTGCGCACTGACGCAACCAATGAGTTTGTTGTACCTAAATCAATACCCACTGCAAGCTTGTGCTGGTGAGGAGCGGCGCTTTGCCCTGGTTCTGCAATCTGAAGTAGTGCCATGGATGTGTCCTTGTTATACGAGCTAGCCGATCAAACGATCTTCAACTAACTCGATTTCATTCTTTAATTTTGCAATAAACTTAAGCTTTCTTACTCGGTCTGCAGCTTCTAACCAAGCTTCGCTGTCGAGTTCTTGTTGGATAGCGCTTAATTGTTGTTTATACATTTTGCTAACCTTTCCTTCAAATGCAAACAAAGCATCTTCAGGATCAGAACTGTCGGCGATATCTTCCAGCTCTTCACGCAATTCCATTTGCTCCATCAGGAACATAGGATCTTGCATAGTCTGCTGCTCACCACGAATATCCTCACCATGTTGAACTAACAGGTATTCAGCGCGGCTGACTGGATTTTTCAACACCTGGTACGCATCATTGATTTGCGCAGCTTTTTGCACAGCCAGCAAGCGATCTCGCTCAGAAGCCGTGGCAAATTTATCAGGGTGGAATTGGCGTTGCAGATCTCTAAACTGAGAAGAAAGAAGGCTACCATCCAGTTGAAACTGAAGTGGTAGCCCAAATAATTCGAAATGATTCATGTAACGGTGGTCCTAAGTTTAGGCTCTTTACTTAGAGCCTAATTTTATTCTTCGCTCATTATAAACGCTCAACGATTGAGGCGTTTATACATTGAAGCTCTCACCACAACCACATTCGCCTTTCGCGTTAGGGTTGTTGAATTCAAAACCTTCGTTTAGGCCTTCTTTTACGTAATCAAGCTCAGTACCGTCTAGGTAAACTAGGCTTTTTGGATCAATGATGACCTTAACACCTGAATGCTCGAACACTTCGTCTTCTTCGTTGAGCTCGTCAACGAATTCCAGTACATACGCCATACCCGAACAGCCAGTAGTTTTTACCGCTAAGCGCAACCCGATACCTTTACCTCGGTTATCTAGGAAAGCTTGAACTCGGCTTGCTGCCGTATCTGTCATGGTGATGGCCATACTACAACCTTGTGTTTTATATAAATTGAGAACTCAGGGGGAGCACAAAGGGTGCTCCCAAATATTACTTTTTTGAAGTGATTACGTTGTAGAAACGATTAGTGCTTCTTTTTGTAATCCGCAACCGCTGCTTTGATTGCATCTTCAGCAAGAATTGAACAGTGAACTTTCACTGGTGGCAACTCTAGCTCTTCTGCGATTTCAGAGTTTTTAATAGCAGCTGCTTCATCAATACTTTTACCTTTAACCCACTCAGTGACTAGTGAGCTAGAAGCGATTGCGCTACCGCAACCGTAAGTCTTGAATTTTGCGTCTTCAATAATACCTTCTGCAGATACTTTGATTTGCAGTTTCATTACGTCACCACAAGCTGGTGCGCCAACCATGCCGCTACCTACACTTGGATCTTCTTTATCAAACGAACCTACGTTACGTGGGTTTTCGTAGTGATCAATTACTTTTTCGCTATATGCCATGATAGTTACCTCGAATCCTCTATTTCCGTGAGATTAGTGATGAGCCCACTCAACAGTGTTCAAATCAATCCCTTCTTTATACATATCCCATAGAGGAGACATGTCGCGTAATTTATTTACTGCTACACGGATTTGTGCAATCGCGTAGTCGATTTCTTCTTCCGTAGTGAAACGGCCGAATGAAAAACGTACTGAGCTGTGTGCCAGTTCATCGTTTAAGCCAAGAGCGCGTAAAACGTATGAAGGCTCAAGACTCGCTGATGTACATGCAGAACCTGATGATACCGCTAAGTCTTTTAAAGACATAAGCAGAGATTCACCTTCAACGAAAGCAAAGCTCACGTTTAGGTTATGTGGTACACGTTGATCTAAGTCGCCATTTACCGTTACTGCTTCTAGATCTTGAACCCCTTTCAATAGACGCTCGCGAAGTGCTAGTGCGTGGTCATAATCTTTCTGCATGTCTTGTTTAGCGACAGCAAAAGCTTCACCCATACCCACGATTTGGTGAGTAGCAAGCGTACCAGAACGGAAACCACGTTCGTGACCTCCACCGTGCATCTGTGCTTCAAGACGAATACGTGGCTTACGACGAACGTACAAAGCACCAATGCCTTTAGGGCCGTATGCTTTGTGTGCAGAAAGAGAGATAAGGTCAACTTTCATCTCTTTTACATCTAGTGGGATTTTACCCGCAGACTGAGCCGCATCAACGTGGAAGATGATCTTGCGTGAACGACATAATTCGCCGATTGCAGAGATATCTTGGATTACACCAATCTCGTTGTTTACGTGCATGATAGAAACAAGAACCGTATCTTCACGCATTGCTGCTTGTAGCTTGTCTAAATCAATGATGCCGTTTGCTTCAGGCTCAAGGTAAGTCACCTCAAAACCTTCACGCTCTAGTTGGCGACATGGATCAAGAACCGCTTTATGTTCTGTTTTACACGTGATTACGTGCTTACCTTTCTTCTCGTAAAAGTGCGCTGCACCTTTGATAGCAAGGTTGTCTGACTCTGTAGCACCTGACGTGAAAACAATCTCACGTGGGTCTGCATTTAGTAGATCGGCAATTTGCTCACGAGCATTATCTACTGATTCTTCTGCCTGCCAGCCGTAACGGTGTGAACGAGATGCAGGGTTACCGAAGTTACCGTCCATCGTCATGCACTGAACCATTTTTTCAGCAACACGTGGATCGACTGGGCATGTAGCTGAATAGTCAAAGTAAATAGGCAGTTTCATTTTCTACTCCAATGTAAAAACTGACCGCTAAGAGCGGGCATTAACACCGTGAGGTGCTGCACTAATCGTTGTAGTGCTCGTATTTTTATGTGCAAAACCATTATTAACCGCAAGATCGATATCTTGACGATCAGAAATCTGTAAAACTTCGTTATCTTTCATTAGCTCACCGAGCGTAATGTCATTTAAGAAGCTGCTGATTCGGGAGCTTAAATCACGCCAAAGAGTGTGAGTTAAACAACGACTGCCACCTTGGCAATCTGCTCGACCGTGACACTTAGTTGCATCAACTGATTCGTCTACTGCAGCAATTACAGTTCCGACAGCGATGTCGCTCGCTTCAGCACCTAAACGGTAACCACCGCCAGGACCACGAACACTAGCAACTAAGCCAGCTTTACGTAACTTAGAAAATAGCTGTTCTAAGTAAGATAATGAGATGCCCTGTCGCTCTGAAATATCAGCCAGAGGAACTGGGCTTTTTTGCGAATGCAGTGCTACATCTAGCATAGCTGTTACCGCATATCTTCCTTTAGATGTAAGTTTCATATCACACCGAATCCACATTGTTTATGTGGTTGGAATCTTCCCATACCTGACTAAATTGGTCAAGTATTTAGTTGACTATTTTAGTCAAGTATTCACCCTTGGGGTTTGTGTGGTTTTTATTTGTCGTTTTTGCTCTTCTCAATTGAAGTCAAAATGCCGCGTAGAGTGTTGATCTCTTGCAACTCTGGACGAGCTCGACTGAACAGACGACGTAGTTTATTCATCACCTGACCTGGCTTATCCTTAGAGATAAATTGGGTATCAATGATCACTTTTTCAAGGTGCTCATAGAACATTTCTAGTTCTTCGTGACGAGGGTACTCATCTTGTTGCTGTGGCTGATATTGGCTAGCGACCATATCAAGGTGAGCTACACGCACTTCGTAGCTCAGAGTCTGCACTGCCATTGCTAGGTTTAGCGAGCTGTATTCAGGGTTAGCTGGGATACATACATGGAAGTGGCACTTCTGAAGCTCATCGTTAGTCAAGCCAGTACGTTCACGGCCGAACACTAATGCGACTGGGTGCTTTTGACCTTCAATCGCAAACTTTTGTCCACACTCACGAGGCTCAAGCATTGGCCATTCAAGCGTACGTGAACGTGCACTCGAACCAACCACCAAACCACAGTCTTTTACGGCTTCGTCTAATGTAGAAACGATGGTCGCGTTTTCTGCGATGTCACCTGCACCCGCAGCCAGTGCTAAGGTCTGCTCGTCAACTTCACATTGAGGGTCTACAAGAACTAATTGACTCAAACCCATCACTTTCATTGCGCGAGCTGCTGATCCGATATTTCCCGAATGAGACGTACCAACCAGAACGACTTTTACATTGTCTAACATGCTATATGACACCACTTTAAAAATAATCGCGAGATATTAACACATAGCAAAGTAAAATGGTCAGACCCTTCGCGTAATGTGAAACCAAGAGTTCAAAAAATAACCACTTCCCTTTTGGTAAAACTTTGGTATACTCGCCGCCGCTTTAAATTGTTCTTTAACATCTTGTGGGAAAAACCATATGCATCCAATGCTAAACATTGCGATACGCGCTGCGCGTAAAGCTGGCAACCATATTGCTAAATCTCTAGAAACAACTGATAAGATCGAATCGTCTCTAAAAGGTAACAACGATTACGTTACTAACATTGCTCAAGAAGCTGAGTACATGATCATTGAGACAATCAAAGCATCTTACCCAGAGCACAGCATTATTTCTGAAGAGAAAGGCCTGACTGAAGGTAAAGACTCTGATGTACAATGGATCGTTGACCCACTGGATGGCACCAACAACTTTGTAAAAGGTTTCCCTCACTTCTCTGTATCTATCGCTGTTCGCATGAACGGTCGTACAGAAGTTGCTTGTGTTTATGACCCAATGCTAAACGAGCTATTCACAGCTCAACGTGGCGCTGGCGCTCAACTTAACAACGCTCGTATGCGTGTTACTCAACTAAAAGACCTTCAAGGTACTGTTCTAGCGACTGGTTTCCCATTCAAGCAAAAACAACACTCTGAATCTTTCATGAAGATCATCTCTGGTCTATTCATCGACTGTGCTGATTTCCGTCGTACAGGTTCTCCTGCTCTTGACCTATGTTACCTAGCAGCTGGCCGTGTTGATGGTTACCTAGAACTTGGCCTTAAGCCATGGGATCTAGCAGCTGGCGATCTAATCGCTCGTGAAGCTGGTGCTATCATGACTGACTTTGCTGGCGGTACTGATTACATGACTTCTGGTAATGTTGTTGCTTCAAGCGCACGTGGTGTTAAGTCTATTCTTAAGCACGTTCGTGAGAACGCTAACGAAGGTATGCTGAAGTAATTCAGAACTTACGTTAACGCTCCCTGTTTTAAGGGCGCATAGAAATTCCAAAGCCTCGCTATATAGCGAGGCTTTTTTGTATCTGCGATACGAGATACGAGATACGAGATACGAGATACGAGAATGGTGGTTCTTAGTGACAGTACGTCCAACTCAATTCGCCAATAAATTGCGTTGAGCTTCCCCATTAAATTTAGACGTAAAAAAACCGCTAGTTGCCTAGCGGTTTTTTTGGTTCAGCGAAAATTGTAAGCCAAGGCCTAAGGCATTTCGTCAAACTCTTCACCTTCTTTATCCACTTGTGGTGGCATTAGGTGTTCACGCGTAATACCCAACTTCATAGCGAGTGCAGATGCAACGTAGATAGAAGAATAAGTACCAACAGTAATACCCAATAGAAGTGCAGTCGCGAAGCCGTGAATCATAGCACCGCCCTGAGCGAACAGCGCGATAACTACGAATAACGTTGTACCAGAAGTGATTAATGTACGGCTCAATGTTTGTGTGATTGAGCTGTTCAGTACTTCAGGTGCTTCACCCTTACGCATCTTACGGAAGTTCTCACGAATACGGTCAAATACGACTATGGTATCGTTGAGGGAGTAACCGACGACCGTTAGCAAGGCTGCTACGATGGTAAGATCCACCTCAATTTGCATTAGAGAGAACACACCCAGAGTGATGATAACGTCGTGCGCCAGTGCTAATACCGCACCTGCTGCCAAACGCCATTCAAATCGCACTGACACATAGATCAAGATACAGATCAGAGAAACAAGGATAGCAAGGCCACCCGCTTCTGTTAGCTCGTCACCCACATTAGGGCCAACGAACTCGATACGACGCATCTCAACTTGCTCACCAGTACCATCTTTAATTGCAGACAGGATCTGGTTACCAAGCGTTTCGCCAGCAACACCGTCACGTGGACGTAAACGAACCATTACCTCACGTGCAGAACCAAAGTTCTGTACCGTTGCATCACCGAAACCTTCCGCTTCTAGTGCACTACGGATATCAGGTAGGTTTGCTGGTTGCTCAAAACCCACTTCAATCAGGGTACCACCGGTAAAATCTAGACCCCAGTTCAACGATTTCGTTGTTAAGGTAAAGATGGCAGTACCAATCATCAAAATTGAGAATAAAAAGGCAACCTTTGACCAACGCATAAAGTCGATCATTTTTTCTGCTTTTAGAATCTGAAACATATTAATTCCTAGCCTTAGATCGACAGTTTTTTAACGCGTTTGCCGCCATACATCAGGTTCACGATACAACGTGTTCCGACAATAGCTGTAAACATTGAAGTCAAGATACCGATAGACAGCGTTACCGCGAAGCCTTTGATAGCA
Organism: Vibrio sp. 10N.247.311.49; assembly: GCF_041467655.1. Taxonomy (NCBI): domain Bacteria; kingdom Pseudomonadati; phylum Pseudomonadota; class Gammaproteobacteria; order Vibrionales; family Vibrionaceae; genus Vibrio; species Vibrio sp. 10N.247.311.49. The sequence goes on along the minus strand of NZ_JBFSVA010000006.1, from coordinate 25,754 downwards.
CCAGTACCCACAGCAAATAGAATAATTGCTGTTAGTAGTGTGGTGATGTTGGCATCGGCGATTGTGCTGAATGCGTTCGCGTAACCTTGGTGAATCGCTTGTTGTGGACTGCGTCCATCTCGAAGCTCTTCACGTATACGCTCAAAGATCAGAACGTTCGCATCAACCGCCATACCGACCGTTAATACGATACCGGCAATACCTGGCAGGGTCATGGTAGCCCCCGGAATCATCGACATCACACCGATAATCAACACCAAGTTAGCCATTAGCGCAACGTTCGCAATCAGACCAAAGCTACGGTAGTAAAGCAGCGTAAACAGCATTACAGCAGCCATACCCCAAACCATCGCCATGATACCCATATCGATGTTTTGCTGCCCCATAGATGGACCAATGGTACGTTCTTCTACAATCGAGATAGGCGCAATCAATGCACCAGCACGCAGTAGAAGTGCCAAGTTATGAGCTTCAGCCGTCGAATCGATACCAGTAATACGGAAGTTACGGCCTAGCGCAGATTGAATCGTCGCTTGGTTAATCACTTCTTCGTGCTTACTCAAGATAACTCGACCTTCCGGTGTTTTACGACCGCTGTCTTTGTACTCTGCAAATACCGTTGCCATTAGCTTACCGATATTCTGACGAGAGAATGCAGACATCTTGCTACCACCTTCGCTGTCTAGCGAGATGTTAACTTGAGGACGACCATATTCATCAACACTTGAGCTTGCATCAGTAATACTTGAGCCGCCTAGAATAACGCGCTTCTTAAGTACCACAGGACGACCATCACGATCTTGCTTGATTTCGCTACCCGCAGGGGCACGACCAGAAGCGGCAGCGGCTAAGTCAGCACTGCTATCCACTTCACGGAACTCAAGCGTCGCGGTAGCACCAAGAATTTCTTTAGCGCGAGCCGTGTCTTGAACACCAGGCAATTCCACTACGATACGGCTAGAGCCTTGACGTTGAACCAAAGGTTCAGCAACACCAAGTTCGTTAACACGGTTACGTAGAATGGTAATGTTTTGCTCTACCGCATAGTTGCGGATTTCTTGAAGACGAGCCTCTGTGAAGCTAGCAACCAAAGAAAAACGACCATTAGATTCAGAATCTACAAACGTCATGTCTTGGTGCTTAGATTGCAGTAGCGATTTCGCTTCAGCAAGCTGCTCGGCGTTACGTAGAATCACTTCAACCGCATCTTTACCAGATGGGCGAATTGCACGGTAACGGATTTTTTCTTCACGAAGTTCGCTACGGAACGCTTCTTCTTGTTGGCCAACCAGCTTTTGCATCGCAGCGTCCATATCCACTTCCATCAAGAAGTGAACACCACCACGTAGGTCAAGACCAAGCTTCATTGGTGCAGCACCAATAGATTCAAGCCAATCAGGAGTTGAAGCAGCTAAGTTTAAAGCAACGATTACGTCTTCATCTAATGCTTCAGTGATGACATCACGAGCACTAATTTGAGAGTCTGTATCGTTAAAGCGAACAAGAATGGAACCGTTTTCTAGAGCAACGGATTTAGTAGAAAGGTTTTCAGCTTCAAGAGCATTGGTGACAGCATCCAGCGTAGACATATCTACAGAGGCGCCGCGCGCCCCTGTAACTTGAACTGCCGGATCTTCACCGTATATATTCGGAAGTGCGTACAACGCAGCGATGGCGATAGTAAACACCACCATCAGGTACTTCCATAACGGGTAACGGTTTAGCACAGCGAGGATCCTCTAGCTGTTTATAGAGATTTCAGAGTACCTTTTGGTAGCACTGCTGTAACGAAGTCTTTCTTGATAACTACTTCGTTGTTTGCATTCAGTTCGATAGCAACGTAGTCGCTGTCTTCTGCAATCTTAGTGATCTTGCCAATTAGGCCGCCGCTTGTAAGAACTTCATCACCTTTGCCCATAGAAGACATAAGGTTCTTGTGCTCTTTAACACGCTTAGCTTGTGGACGGTAGATCATGAAGTAGAAGATCACAGCGAACATACCTAGCATGATAAGCATTTCGAAACCGCCGCCTGCTGGTGCACCTTCTGCTGCTGCGTGAGCTTGAGAAATAAACATTTAAAACATCCTCTATTTATATTTTCGTAATTGTTTGTCTAATTGGGTCGCATCCCTTTATTTTCAAGCCCCATCACTCGGAAGAGAGATAGGGCTCGCAAAAAAGAAATACTAAGATTCTTTACCTAGTGGTGGCACTTCACGCCCCATTCTTGCGTAGAACTCTGCAACGAACTCTTCAAAGCGGTCTTCATCGATAGACTGACGAATGTCTGACATTACTCGTTGGTAGAAACGCAGGTTATGAATCGTGTTCAGTCGAGCACCTAGGATTTCGTTACAACGATCCAAATGGTGTAAGTACGACTTGCTGTAGTTCTTACAAGTGTAACAGTCACACTCTGAATCTAGTGGTGTTGTATCGGTTTTATGCTTCGCATTACGGATCTTGATCACACCTTCAGTCACAAACAGGTGGCCGTTACGTGCATTTCGCGTTGGCATTACACAGTCAAACATGTCGATACCACGGCGAACACCTTCAACCAAGTCTTCCGGTTTGCCTACGCCCATTAGGTAACGTGGCTTATCTTCTGGCAGTTGAGGACATGTGTGCTCAAGAATGCGGTGCATATCTTCTTTTGGTTCGCCTACTGCTAGGCCACCTACTGCGTAACCGTCAAAACCAATTTCTGTTAGGCCTTTAACGGATACATCACGAAGGTCTTCGTACACGCCACCTTGAACGATACCGAACAGTGAGTTCGGGTTTTCAAGTTTGTCGAAGTGGTTACGTGAACGCTCAGCCCAACGAAGAGACATCTCCATTGAGTCTTTTGCTTCTTTGTGTGTCGCAGGGTAAGGCGTACACTCATCGAAGATCATTACGATGTCTGAACCTAAATCTTTTTGGATTTCCATAGACTTCTCAGCGTCCATGAAGATCTTGTCACCGTTTACAGGGTTACGGAAATGAACACCCTCTTCAGTGATTTTACGCATTGCACCTAGGCTGAATACTTGAAAGCCGCCTGAATCAGTCAGGATAGGACCGTGCCAGTTCATGAAATCGTGCAGGTCACCGTGCATTTTCATGATTTCTTGACCAGGACGTAGCCATAGGTGGAATGTGTTACCTAATAGGATTTCAGCACCTGTGTCTTTTACTTCTTCAGGTGTCATACCTTTAACAGTACCGTAAGTACCTACAGGCATGAATGCTGGGGTTTCAACGGTACCGCGTTCAAACTGAAGTTGACCACGACGTGCGCCGCTATTAGTTTTTTTAAGTTCGTATTTTAATTTCACGAAGCCTCCAATATGCCAGAGAAACAATCTGACTGTTAATTCAGAACCTTAGGCCAAACAAAAGTTCAGTCTAGTGGGTTCTATGAGGAGCGGTCGCGTATTCCTTGCGAGAGATTAGACAGACACCCTGCCCGACTCCTAGCTTACTGCTAGCACCCGTAAATTTTTGTATCGCTTAAACCTGCTTAAATTAGCTCGTTTTCTTATTGATGAACATAGCATCGCCGTAGCTGAAGAAACGGTATTCACTCTTCACTGCGTGATCGTATGCGCCCATCACATTGTCGTAGCCAGCAAATGCACTCACCAACATAATCAGTGTTGATTCTGGCAAGTGGAAGTTGGTAATCAAGCAATCCACCAACTGGTATTCATAGCCAGGGAAGATGAAGATTTCTGTATCACCAAAGAAAGGAACGAGCTCAGTGCCTTTCTTCAATGCATCTTGAGCTGCACTTTCTAGTGAGCGTACTGATGTTGTACCAACAGCAATAATACGGCCGCCACGGGCTTTTGCTGCAGCTACGGCGTCAACCACTTCTTGCGGCACTTCAACGTACTCAGCATGCATGTGGTGATCGTTAATATTATCAACTTTTACTGGCTGGAACGTACCAGCACCAACATGAAGCGTCACGTAAGCAAACTCAACACCTTTTTCTTTCATGTCAGCCATTAGCTTGTCATCAAAGTGAAGGCCTGCTGTTGGCGCTGCAACCGCACCCGGCTTTTCATTATAGACAGTCTGGTAGCGCTCTTTATCTGCATCTTCATCAGGACGATCGATGTAAGGAGGCAGTGGCATGTGACCAACACTGTTAAGAATCTCTAAAACGCTTTGATCAGATGTGAAATGGATTTCGAATAACGCATCGTGACGCGCCACCATTTCAGCTTCATATTCATCGTTCTCACCAAGGAACAACTTGGTACCCGGCTTCGGTGATTTAGAACAACGAACATGCGCAAGAATGCTTTTCTCATCAAGCATACGTTCAACCAGCACTTCAAGCTTACCGCCTGATGCCTTGCGACCAAATACACGAGCTGGAATCACTCGAGTGTTATTGAAAACAACAAGATCGCCTGGCTCAACCAAGTCTAAAACGTCTTTAAACGAACCATCAGCTAGGTTACCGCTGTTGCCATCTAATTTAAGCAGGCGGCTTGCTGTACGCTCCTCTTGAGGGTAGCGAGCAATGAGTTCATCTGGTAGGTCAAAGTGAAAATCTGAAACTTGCATGTGTCTAGTCTTGTCTTAGTTGATGAGATTTGTGCCGTTGACGAATCATAAATCGTAGTTGCTGGATAATCGTTACGGTAAGTCAATCGTTACCAGAAACACATCGCAAACACGACTAAAAATTTCGCAGTGGGCTAGTATAGGCACACGAGCCGCAATAGCAAGGTTTACAGCACTGGATTATTGTAAAGAGGCGTAAAATAATGCGACTGATTCACCTCCTCAAGCTAAAGAATTAGTTGCATAAAACTCACCCAAGAATGCGTCAGATCTCAGTTATTTTTTGGATAAAAAACTATAGTAATAGCAACAAATAAAAAAGAAGGAGGTTCGTATGATCAAGGTTGAAGATATGATGACTCGCAACCCTCATACCCTATTGCGCTCACATTCACTGGCCGATGCTAAGCACATGATGGAAGCACTTGATATCCGCCATATTCCGGTCGTCGATTCCGACAGGCAACTACTAGGTGTCGTCACACAACGAGACGTTCTCGCCGCTCAAGAATCCAGCCTACAAAACATCCCACAAGCTCAATCTTTTACTCTTGCTACTCCCCTCAACGACATCATGCACAAAAGTGTTATGTCGGTAGAGCCGCGTGCAGGATTAAAAGAATCGGCTATCTACATGCAGAAACATAAAGTGGGCTGTTTACCTGTCGTAGAAAACCACGAACTAGTAGGCATTATTACAGACAGCGATTTTGTCACGATAGCGATCAATTTACTGGAGCTGCAAGAAGAAGTAGAGCCAGAAGAAGCAGAAGTAGAGTAACGCTCGGAATTGATATAAAGAAGAGCGGCCAATTCAGCCGCTCAGAGGGATTGTTGTCGCAGCGGATTATTATAGAAGCTCAGATACCACATCCGCTAATTGATGGAATGTCTCACGACGCGAAGAGCTTGGTCGCCAGACAAGGCCAATATCTCGGTAGGCCTGCTGACCAGGAGGATCGATCACAACGAGATTCTGGTTTTCCAATAAACCGTGGTCGATCGCCATTTGCGGAATAAAGGTGGTTCCTAAACCATTGGCCACCATTTGCACCAATGTGTGAAGGCTCGTCGCAGTGAACGGGTTGATCTTCTCTTTATCCGTTAACTTACAAGCCGACACAGCATGCTCGGTTAAGCAATGCTCGTTCTCCAACAAAAATACAGATTCGTCTGGCAGGTCATCGTATTTAATCGGAACGCGAATACCATCAGCTTGATTGCGACTGATCACCATCCGGAAAGGGTCTTGCCCAACAACTTGGCTTTCCATATTGTCGATATCGACAGGCAAAGCCAGAATCAGCACATCTAAGTCTCCATGACGCAGCGCAGCCAATAGGTTGGTCGTTGTGTCTTCACGTAACAGCAAATTTAATTGTGGAAAGCGCTGGTTGGCTTCCTGTACCAAATCGCACAAAAGGAACGGCGCTATAGTAGGAATACACCCGACTCGCAGCTGCCCTTGCATCGCATCCCCGTTACATAGATTTCCAAGCTCTACGAGATCTTGTCCTTTCGCTAGTAGCTCTCGACCGTGCTTGACCACCAGCTCACCTGCTTGCGTGAAAACTAGCGGGCTCTTTTTATCTTTCTTCTCATAAAGCGGGCAACCAATCAGCTCTTCTAGGTTTTGAATGCCTTTACTTAGCGTAGATTGACTGACGAAACAGCGATCTGCGGCATCACTGAAATGACGAGTTTCGTGAAGAGTAACAAGATAGTGAAGTTGCTTAAGACTTGGCCATTTATTCATGAAATTACTTTGTAATATGAGTAGGATAAGTTAGGTAAAGGTCATTCGACCTAAGGACAGGACAAAGAATAAGCTTATCGCTTTTTTCGATTAACTTAATCTATTTAATTCGCTTTTTTCTATAGTACCGATTGTACTATAGTTTGTCCCGTAGAAACGGAGCCCAAACAAAGATGTGTTGGGCCAACTAATTTTTTAGGAGATTCCAAAATGGTACTAGTAGGTCGTCAAGCCCCTGACTTTACTGCAGCAGCTGTTCTAGGTAACGGTGAGATCGTTGATAACTTCAACTTCGCAGAATTCACTAAAGGTAAGAAAGCTGTAGTTTTCTTCTACCCACTAGACTTCACTTTCGTTTGTCCTTCAGAGCTAATCGCTTTCGACAACCGTCTTGAAGATTTCCAAGCTAAAGGCGTTGAAGTAATCGGTGTTTCTATCGATTCTCAATTCTCTCACAACGCATGGCGTAACACTGCTATCGCTGATGGCGGTATTGGTCAAGTTAAATACCCTCTAATTGCTGACGTTAAGCACGAGATCTGCAAAGCATACGATGTTGAGCACCCAGAAGCAGGCGTTGCTTTCCGTGGTTCTTTCCTAATCGACGCTGACGGTCTTGTACGTCACCAAGTAGTTAACGATCTTCCACTAGGTCGTAACATCGACGAAATGCTACGCATGGTAGACGCACTAAACTTCCACGAGAAGAACGGTGAAGTTTGTCCTGCACAATGGGAAGAAGGCAAATCAGGTATGGACGCATCTCCAAAAGGTGTTGCAGCATTCCTATCTGAGCACGCTGACGACCTAAGCAAGTAATTACCTCTTAAGCCCGAACTCAACGCGGGTTAATGGTTGGAAGATTCTCTTTAAAGAGACATAAAGCATAAGCTAATAGCGCAAAGCGCACCGCCAATCAGTTAAGAAGTAAAGTCCTATTAAAAGCCCGAAGTTAACGCTTCGGGCTTTTTGTTTTCCCCCTCCTCGCTCCCCTAGACTGACTCTTGTAATAGATAATTGAGGTAGCGATAAACCTAAACTTTACCTCTATTTTCCCTTATCCCCATCTATTCAGAATCACACCTAGATTGCTATTATTTCATCAGTATCTTTTTGAACGGATAAACACGATGAACACCGAAATTGAAGTCTGTATCGATAACTTAGAATCTCTTCATACCGCACTATCTGGTGGCGCGAATCGAATTGAGCTTTGCTCTTCATTAGCACTTGGCGGATTAACTCCAAGCTTCGGAATGATGAAACAAGCGGCAATAGTTTCGTCGGTTCCGGTCTACGCTATGATACGCCCAAGACAAGGCGACTTTATTTTCGATGATGACGATATGCTCTGTATGCTTGAAGATATTGAAGCTTGTGCAAATGCAGGATTGGATGGGGTCGTACTTGGTGTGTTAGCGCCGAACGGAAGTATTGATATGCCAAAGATGCAACAACTGGCTGACAAAGCGCACTCGTTAAAGCTTGGGATTACCTTCCACAGAGCCATCGATCAAAGCTCTGATTTCCAAGCAGCATTAGAACAAATCATTACACTTGGATGCGAAAGAGTCCTGACATCAGGGCTTGCTGCTAATGCTGAGCAAGGTATCGATGTATTGGCTGCAATGGTCAAACAAGCCGATGGACGAATTGATATCATGGCGGGGGCTGGCGTTAACGCTGCGAATGCCAAAATGATTCAAAGCGCTACCCAAGTACCTGCTCTTCACCTTTCAGGTAAATCGACAAGGCCGAGTCTAATGGAAAACAACTCAAGTGCTCAAATGGGCAGTGATAATATTGATGATTATCAGATCCCAGTGACAGATGCGAGTAAGATATCTGATGTGAGAGCCGCCCTCACCGCTTAGGGCAATAGTCGCCAGCATAAATCCAGAGAACCTCGCTGACTAATCTAACTGACTGACGTATATTAGATTTAATAGCGCAGAAAATTTTCATGGATAGATATGGCTAAAGACTTATTCAGCTCTCTTGATTTAAACCTGTTACGAAGCAAAACATGTTTGGAAGAAACCAAATCCACGGCTTTCAGGCTGAAATTGGCGTGGCAAGTTATGACGGTACGAAAACGCGCTCAGGCGAAGTAGAAGAGAAAACAACACATGGTATAAGCCTAGGCGGGGCCTACGTTTACCAAGCGACACCAATGCTTGGATTACGTGCTGGTGTTGATATGAATATTTTTGATCACAACAAAACCTTTGTGCCTTACGACACAACGGTCAATTTCAATCTTGGTGCAATAATTAGCTTCTAAAGATAAGCTCTATTTGAGTGCGTCATCAAGGCTTTGATCGCCTAGGTGACGTACATCTTTACCCTTCACAAAGTAAATAATGTATTCGCAGATATTTTGGCAGCGGTCTCCCACTCGCTCAATCGCACGCGCTGACCACATCACCTGCAAAATATTAGGAATGTTCTTAGGGTCTTCCATCATATAGGTCATTAACTGACGAATAACGGCCTCGTACTCCGCATCCAACTTATCATCAAGCTTGTGAACTTCAGCTGCCGCATCAACATCCATACGAGCAAAAGCATCTAATACTTGGTGAAGCATGGTGATAGCCTGACGGCAAAGAGGCTCTAAAGATACGTGGAATTTCTGCTCTTTGGTTGAAGGGATCTCAATAGCACCTTGCGCAATTTTAGAAGCAACATCGCCAATACGTTCCAGATCGGTAATCGTTTTGATGATCGCCATAATCAAACGCAGATCCTTCGCTGTCGGCTGACGCTTTGCAATGATTCGAGTACAAGCCTCATCAATCGACACTTCCATCGCATTCACTTTGTGGTCATCACGAATCACTTTTTTGGCCAATTCAACATCGTCTTTATGAAGCGCCTGCATTGCAAACGAGAGTTGCTGCTCCACTAACCCGCCCATGGTCAATACATGAGTACGGATCGATTCTAACTCGACATTGAATTGCCCTGAAATGTGGCGACCGAAATGCATACTTGCTCCTTGAAAGAAATGAAGAAAGCCATTTTTGTAGAGTGACTTAGCTCTAGATGACACCTTTGGAGAGGTTAGCCATATCTACCAGTAATGTAGTCTTCCGTCTGGTTTTTCAATGGAGACGTAAAAATTGAGTCCGTATCTGAGTACTCGATCAATTTTCCCATATGAATAAAGGCAGTATGGTCACTTACACGCGCGGCTTGTTGCATGTTGTGGGTAACAATCACCACTGTGTATTGCGTTTTGAGATCGTTGATCAACTCTTCAATCGTCAAAGTAGAAATCGGATCGAGTGCCGATGTCGGCTCATCTAACAACAGCACTTCAGGCTCAATCGCAACCGCACGAGCGATAACCAAACGCTGCTGTTGACCGCCAGATAAACCAAAAGCATTCTCATGCAACCGATCTTTCACTTCATCCCATAACGCAGCAGCGCGCAGAGAGCGTTCAACCGCATCATCAAGGTCTCGGCTGTTGCTAACGCCTTGTAGCCTCAAGCCATAAACCACATTCTCATAGATAGATTTAGGAAAAGGGTTTGGACGCTGGAATACCATACCAACACGGCGTCGTAAGGTCGCAACATCCACCTTAGGGTGATAGACGTTCTTGCCATGAAGCTTCACTTTCCCGGAAACCTTACAGCCTTCAACAAGATCGTTCATGCGATTAATGCAGCGCAGCAGAGTCGACTTACCACACCCAGAAGGGCCGATAAACGCCGTCACCTGCCCCTTCGGGATCTGCATCGAGATATCATCAAGTGCTTGGCTCTCTTTATAGTAAAGATTTAGCCCTTCGATCGAGATAGCAATTTGCTCATCCTTCAGATTGTGAACATCAAGTGGTGCTTGGTAACCCAAGGTTTCATTAATCGAGAACATCTAATCTTGTCCTAAGGTTCGGTATTTTTCACGCAAGTTATTACGGATATTGATGGCTGTTAAGTTCAACCCAACAATCACCGTAACCAATAAAAATGAAGTCGCATACACTAAAGGTCGTGCCGCTTCGATATTAGAGGTTTGAAAACCAACATCATAGATATGAAAGCCTAAATGCATGAACTTTCTATCTAAGTGTAAATACGGAAACTGACCATCGACTGGCAAGCTAGATGCCAATTTAACAACACCCACCAGCATAAGTGGTGCAACTTCCCCCGCGGCTCTCGCGATTGCCAAAATTAAACCAGTGATAATCGCTGGGCTTGCCATCGGTAAAACAATGCGCCAAAGCGTCTCAAATTGAGTCGCACCAAGCGCTAATGAACCGTGCCTCACTGCACTAGGAATACGCGTTAAGCCCTCTTCCGTGGTTACGATAACGACTGGAAGCGTCAAGACCGCTAAGGTTAGTGCTGACCAAAGTAGACCCGGCGTACCAAATGTCGGTGCTGGCAATCGCTCTGCATAGAACAACGTATCAATCGAGCCACCAATGGTATAGACGAAAAAGCCTAAACCAAAAACGCCATACACAATCGACGGTACACCCGCCAAGTTAATCACGGCGATACGAATTAAACGTGTTAGTGCGTTGTTTTTTGCGTATTCATGAAGATATATCGCAGCGACTACCCCAAGAGGCATCACGACGATCGACATGAGAATAACCAACAGTACTGTGCCAAAAATAGCAGGAAACACACCGCCTTCAGAGTTTGAGTCTCGTGGGTTCTCTGATAAGAACTTCCAAACTTGTTTGCCCCAGTGCCCAACCTTTTCTAGGTAAGACATATTATTTGGGTACCAATAATCCAGAATGTGACTTAGCGAAATCTCGACCTGCTCGCCTGTCATATCCTCAACGAGTAAGCTTTCGACATTAAGTTGCGTTCTAAGGTGCTCAAGCTTAACTTCGGCTTCACCTAACTGGCGGTTTAATTCCAGTTTAGTTTGAGTATAGGTTTTAAGGTATTCATCGCTCACTGACTCATTGAGTTCAAGCTTACGCTTTTCTAAGCGCAGGTTTTCCAATTGCCAGCTGATATTGCGAATTTCTTGGTTCACGACACGCGACGTTTCTTTACGTAGCGCATCAGCGAACGCCAAGCCTTGTTCGAGCTTTTGGTCTATGTTCGAATCAAAGGTGCCAGAAGCGGTTTTAAAACCCACCGGCTTACCAAAGAAATAACCACCTCGACTTCGTTCAATCACAACCCAATCAAGCGGGGTAGTGGGTTCACGTAAGTTAACATCCAGAATAGAAACAAAGTCCGCAGGGTACAGTTCTCTGTTAGCAACTTTGATGCTTAAGCGCTGTATCAGCCCAGTCGACAAATTTTGAGGAGACAAAAGGTCATGGACTTGTGGAACTTGCTCTATCGGGATGTATTTTCGTTCATATAACTGACCAACCAATACATCTTGTTTTGATACGGTTTCGTCAAGATCGACCACTAGCGATAAGTCTTTGGAGTCAACTTGCCATTGATACAAAGGTGCGGGCCAAAAATAGGTTAAGCCCTTCCAACCAATCAGCAGCATTAGGCCAAGAACAGAAAGCATACTGATGCTCACCGCCCCGCCCGTAAGCCAGATCCACGGAGAGCCCGATTTAACCCAAGATAATAATGACTTCAGTTTATTCATCATGATCGACCTTGCTCTTGGCGTGCTGAAATCAAGGAGCTGCAAAGATCAAGAGACACGCTAGTCAAGCCACTAAAAGCCATTGATACACATTGAGGCAAACCTTTAAAACTACAGCGCACGATATTTATCTCTCAGTCTTTGTCTAACCCACTCAGCAACTGAGTTCACCGCGAATGTAAAGATAAACAGCAAGAGTGCAGCCAAGAACAGCAAGCGGAAATGAGAACCGCCTACTTCTGATTCTGGTAGCTCAACAGCAATCGTTGCCGATAAGGTTCTCATCCCTTCCAAAATATTCCAGTCAAGAATTGGAGTGTTACCTGTCGCCATCAAGACGATCATGGTTTCGCCAACCGCTCGACCTAGGCCCATCATAACCGCTGAAAAGATACCTGGACTCGCCGTCAATAGCACCACATAAATAAGCGTCTGCCACGCCGTCGCACCCAACGCTAATGACCCATCAGACAAATGTTTAGGTACAGAGAAAATAGCATCTTCAGCAATAGTGAAAATCGTTGGGATGACCGCAAAGCCCATAGCAAAACCAACCACTAGCGCATTGCGTTGGTCAAAGTCGATACCATAGCTAGCCAAGAAGGTACGAATATCACCACCAAATAACAAGGCTTCAATGTTGTTTCCACCAGCAAACACCGCAACCACTGTAATCACCAATACCGGAATCAATATCAGAGCATGCCAACCATTAGAGAAGCGACCCGTTACCCTCTTCGGTAAACAGAACCAAACAAGTCCAGTCAGCAGTGTGCTCAGTGGTAATAACACCATCAATGAGAAGACGGCCGTTAAATGCGTCTCGACGATTGGAGCAAACCAAAGCCCGGCCAAGAATCCGATGATCACGGTCGGAAGTGCTTCCATCAGCTCTATCGAAGGCTTCACCACTCTTCGCATGCGTGGAGACATAAAGTAAGCGGTGTAAATAGCTCCGAGCACAGCAACCGGCACGGCAAACATCATCGCAAACAGAGCTGCTTTGATAGTACCGAATGTGATAGGTACTAAACTGAATTTCTCTTCAAAGTCATCATTCGCCGAGGTTGATTGCCAAACATATTGTGGCTCAGGGTAGCTTTCGTACCAGACTTTTTGCCAAAGCGATGAGAATGATATTTGTGGGTATTCATTATCGACCTTAGCCACACTGATGGTGCCATCAATCAGCGTCGCCAGATGCAGTTCATTGGCAGACATAGCCGCTAATTGTGGTGATTTATCAAATGCACGCTCGAACAGCGACAGCTTTTCACTGGTCGTATAGTGGCTTTGTAATGTGCCGTTCTTATAGAAGCTATAAAAACCCTTTCTATAAGTATCGGGCAAAATAAATTGCACTTGTTCAGCTAGTTGGAAATCTCGAATATGGGTCAGGCTACGTTTTTCATCTTTGAGTACATCGAACCATTGAGAAACCTGTCCGTCCTCATGCGTAACCAACAGTGAATAAGCTCCAGACAGTAAATCAATACTTTTCACCGAGTGCTTCGCATCATTCAAGCTAAGATCAATCACTTCACGAACATTGAAGCCGCTATCTGATAGCTTCAAAACCACTAAATCCGATTGAGATCGGAGATATAAGGTTTGGCCATCAGGTGTGACTAACAACTGTTGCTGCAAGCCCAACTTATCCGATAGCCATTGGCTCTTCTGAAAAACATACTGACCCGTAACATCACTTTGGTACCACTTCACTAAGACTCGTTGGTCACTTAGCTGAGCGGCAACCGTGATACCACGTCCATTCTTAGAGAACGCGAATTTTTCGATTGTCGTCCCATTTGACGATTCATCATTTAAAAATGGTTCAGGGAGATCGATTTGCTCAATTTTAGGATCGGCTTCACTGCCCTTTTGCAGCACAGGCGCACTATACTCAGGATAGAAAAAAGTAAGGTTGCTTGCACTATCGGCAAAGGCAAACCAGTTTTCTGATGGGGTATTTCGAGAGAAGGCAACAGGATTGGCTAAAACATTTCGCTCAAAGTAAGAGTGTGTATTTTGAGACTCTAAATCCCAAAACTGCACCAAGCCAGATTTTTCGATAGTAAATGCATGCTGACCGTATTCATCAACAGATAAGGCGATAGGCTTTTCTAAAGCAACGGTCTTTACGGCTTGGTCTGTCTCTAAACCAGTATCAGAAAACACCGGTAAAATGACCATTGCCAAGTAGACAAAGATCAATACCAGAGCAGCTAGAACACTGACGGCACCACATGTCACTGAAAAACGGACGAGACGATCTTTTAACCATCTTTTTTTGTCACGCTCTTTCAATGAAAATTGGGCTGAAGCCATCTGTTTATCTACCTTTTTTTAGCTACTGACATAATATGTACGTTAGATGACAATTATATTACAAGTTACGTTAAACAACTGAAACTAATAACAAGTTTGTTGACCATATTTCTTAAAGTAAGATCATAGATTTTGTGAATTTTGTCATTCTAAATTAAAGTAATCAGCTCTATAGCCAGCACTCAAGGATTATCATCTCGATGGAAAAAGACTATGTCACAAAAGAACTTAGCTGGTTATCCTTCAACGAAAGAGTGCTCCAAGAAGCAGCCGACAAATCAGTTCCCTTAATCGAAAGAGTTCGTTTTTTAGGTATTTACTCAAAAAACCTCGATGAGTTTTACAAAGTCCGATTTGCTGACGTGAAACGAAAGATCTTACTTCAAGATCCTCAATTACCTGCCAACTCGCAGAAAACCTTACTCACTCAAATGCAGAGCAAAGCAAGTAAGCTCGATGCTCGATTCCATGAGTTGTATAACGACCTATTGTTGGAACTGGCGCGCAATCGTATTTTTTTGGTCAACGAACAGCAAATCAGCGAAGAACAAAGTGGCTGGATCAAAAAGTACTTTAAGAAAAAAGTGCTGCCACATTTAACTCCGTTTCTCTTGAACGAAGATCGCCAGTTGCTCAATATTATGAAAGACGAGCAAAGTTACTTAGCCATCGACATCGAGCGTGAGGCATCTTCTCAATACGTATTACTCGAAATCCCATCAGAAGCACTCCCTCGATTTGTTAAGCTACCAGACACCTCGAGTTCACAGCGTACTACTTTGATCTTATTAGATAATATAGTTCGATTTTGTTTAGATGACTTACTTAAAGGGTTCTTTGAGTATGACTCAGTGCGTTGCTTTGCTATAAAAATGACTCGTGACGCCGATTATGACCTTCAAGAGAACAATGAAAGCAGCCTATTAGAATCGATGTCTTTAGGTTTAGAACAGCGCTTAACGGCACTACCGATACGCCTTATCTATGAGTCAGAAATGCCAGCTGAAATGCTCAGTTTCTTACAAGTCAGACTAAAACTATCTGACTACGACAGTGTTATCGCCGGAGGTCGCTACCACAACTTCAAACATTTCTCTGAGTTCCCAAGCCTTAACCGACGTGATTTAGTTAATCGCCCGTTACCCGCGATTAAGTGCGCGCATTTTAGCCACCATCCAAACTATTTTGAAGCGATCAAAGCTCGTGACATCTTGTTGCATTACCCTTATCACACCTTTAATCACATCACTGAGCTCGTGAGGCAGGCTTCCTTTGACCCGAAAGTAACCTCCATAAAAATAAACGTTTACCGTGTTGCAGAAGGCTCCAAACTCCTTAGCTCAATCATCGATGCGGCACACAATGGAAAAAAGGTCACAGTGGTTGTCGAGCTGCAAGCTCGCTTTGATGAACAAGCCAATATTCAGTGGACAAAGAAACTTCAAGAAGCCGGTATAAAAGTCATCCATGGCATCCCAAGTTTGAAAGTCCACTCCAAACTGCTGCTCATTAAACGGAAAGAAGGCAAGCATACGGCGCATTACGCCCATATTGGCACCGGTAACTTTCATGAAGTAACAGCGCGCGTGTATACCGATTTTTCTCTGCTCACTGCGAATGAAGATTTGACCCAAGAGGTGAGACAAGTCTTTAAATATATTGAAAACCCTTATCAAAAATCACAGTTCAAACAACTGATTGTGTCACCAAAGAATACTAGAAAACGTCTGTACCAATTGATAGATAATGAAATACAAAACGCGATAGAAGGTAAACCTGCAAGCATCACTCTAAAACTCAACAATTTGGTCGACCGAGAGATCATTGAGAAGCTCTATCAGGCCAGCCAAGTCAATGTAAAAGTGAGAATGGTCATTCGTGGCATGTGCTCTCTTGTCCCTGGCATACCCAACATCAGTGACCATATTGAGATTGTCAGTGTGGTCGATCGTTTTCTTGAACACCCAAGAGTGATGATCTTTGGTAACGCTGGAAAGCCGAAAGTCTATATATCTTCAGCTGACTGGATGATGCGAAACTTCGATCATCGGATCGAAGTCGCCACTCCAATTTTAGATCCAAATATCAAGCAAACCATTATCGATATCACCGAATTTCATTTCGATGACAGCAACAAAGCTCGAGTGCTAGACCAAGCGATGAGCAACCCTTACATAGAAGCACCAGCAAACCAACTCGAATACCCGACGTCACAACTCTCCACTTACCACTATATTAAACGTATGGAGAAACTTGCTCGCAAGAAGTACAAACAAGAGAAGAAATCATGCCGCTAATTGATAACAAACATTCTCGATGTATTGCCGCTATCGATTTAGGTTCGAACAGCTTTCATATGGTGGTTGCCCGAGTATTCGATCAACACCTGCAATTAGTCAGCAGACACAAACAGAAAGTGAGATTAGGTGATGGATTGGATGAACGTAACGTCCTATCTGAAAGCGCTATCGAGCGAGGCCTAGAATGCCTCAAGGTGTTCGCAGAACGACTGGCGGATTTTGAGCTTGATGATGTCAGAGTTGTTGCGACTCATACCCTAAGAAAAGCCAAAAACGCTAAAGACTTCTTAGAGCAAGCCAAGCCACTGTTTCCTTTTCCAATAGAGATCATTTCCGGTCAAGAAGAAGCTCGAATAATCTATAACGGAGCAGAACACACTCAAACCGCTTCTGAATCTAAGTTGGTTATTGATATCGGTGGAGGGAGTACGGAACTCGTCGCCGGACAAGGCTTTACTCCTCTAATTATGCGCAGTTTACCGATGGGATGCGTCAACTTCACTCAACGTTTCTTTGCTGACGAAGGGCTAACTTCACGACACTTCTCAGATGCTTATACCGCAGCTACTCGTCTATTGATGCCATTGATTGAAGAATACACAAAAGCCCCTTGGGAAATCGCTTTTGGCTCATCTGGTACCACGAAATCAATAAAAGAAGTACTCATTGGCTTAGGGTTCACCGATGGTCTCATTACGCCCCAACGCCTGTCCTATTTAAAGAATCACTTATGTGAGTTTTCATCATCCAACACCGTAAATCTTTCAGGCTTAAGTGATGAGAGAAAGCCTGTGTTTGCTGCAGGCGTCACCATTCTTTCAGCAGCAATGGATACGCTAGACATCAAGGAGTTACATTTTTCTGATGGTGCCCTGAGAGAAGGCGTTCTTTATGACATGGAGGATAGGTTTAAAGATATTGATATTCGAACAAGAACTGCCGAAACGCTCGTCTCTCGATACCATGTAGACGTAACTCATGGCGAGAAAGTGAAAGTGCTCGCTCTTTCATTGCTGAAACAAGTACAGCCTCAAGTGACAACTGCGGTCACTAATGAGCTGTATGATCTGCTTGGTTGGGCTGCAGTACTTCATGAGGTAGGACAAAGCATTGCATTCCAAGGCTATCACCGCCATTCGGCTTATCTGCTTAAGCATACGACAATGCCAGGCTTTAATACTGAGCAACAACGCCTTATATCAGCATTGGTTCGCTATCAAAGAAAAGCGCTCAAACTACAAGATTTGCCGGAACTTTCTCTGTTTACTCAGCAACAAGTCACCCTGCTGATTCGTATATTGAGACTCGCTATCTTACTCAACCGTCAGCGAAATCAAGCACTGGCCCCAGACGTGACTCTAACGATTGAACAACAGGATAACTGGGAATTGAAAGGAACTAACAGCGATTGGTTGGCCCAAAACCAACTGCTTGATTATGAGCTCAGAGAAGAGCAACAACGTTGGCAAAATGCAGGATGGTCGTTAAAGCTAAAATAACGAATAGTCAAAATTAAAACAGCCTGCGACGCGCAAGCTGTTCATACGTTTCTTATCTAAGTTTATCGCAGCCTGAATTAGAGCCCGACTTTTGCCAACTCTTGCTCTGCGAACTCAGACGGTATTGCTAAATAGCCATCTTTCTCTACAAGTTCTTGTCCTTGCTTTGAGAACACAAAAGTGAGGAACTCTCTTTCAACGGGAGAAAGCGGTTTATCTGGGTGTTTGTTCACGTATACGTAAAGAAAGCGTGATAGAGGGTAATCACCGCTCAAGATATTCGCTCGAGTCGGCTCTACATAATCAGAACCATGCTCAGCAATAGGAATTAACTTAACGCCAGCGACACGATAGCCAATACCTGAGTAGCCAATCCCACTGATGGATGAAGCGACCGACTGAACGACTGAAGCCGAACCAGGTTGCTCATTCACACGATTTTTAAAGTCACCGCCGCACAGTGCATTCTGTTTGAAGTATCCATAAGTCCCCGATACAGAATTGCGACCGAACAATTGGAATCGATGTTTCGCCCATGGCTGATCGATTCCGAGATCTTGCCAGTTATTGAGGGGCCTTGTTGCTCCGCAGCGTAATGTCTCAGAAAAAATGCCATCAATCTGACGAAAGTTAAGCCCCTCAATAGGGTTATCACGATGCACAAAAAGCCCAATCGCATCGATAGCAACTCGCAGTGCTGTTGGCTTATATCCATGCTCCCTTTCAAATGCTTCAATTTCTCGCAGGCGCATCGGACGACTCATTGGCCCTAGATGTGCAGTCCCTTCGGTTAAGGCTGGAGGAGCAGTAGAAGAACCCGATGCTTGGACTTGAGCGTTAACATTTGGGTAGTAGGACTTGAACTCTTCCACCCATAACGTCGTCATACCCGCTAAGGTATCCGAACCGACCGATAATAAGCTCCCAGAAATTCCCGGAACCTTAGAATAATCAGGAAGAGAATCGACACCCTGTTCGGCATGCACAGGGTTAACTAAAGCAAACGCTAATAATGAGCTGACTGGAAAATGCATCCTGCGTATCGAACAACTCATGATACGGTCAGTCGATTTGGTAAAGTAAAATGGAAACGACTGCCGACGCCCACTTCACTTTGAATTTCGAGATGTGAATCGTGGTGGCTAAGCGCATGCTTTACAATCGCTAATCCAAGACCACTACCACCGGTATCACGAGAGCGGGCTTTATCTACACGATAGAAGCGCTCTGTGAGTCGATGTAAGTGTTGAGGCTCAATACCATCACCAGTATCTGACACATCTAAGCACGCGCCTTGGCTGGTTTGATACCAACGCACTTTGACCGTTGCACCTGCGGGTGTGTATTTAACCGCGTTATAAACCAAATTCGATATCGCACTTCTCAATTGGTCTTCATCGGCAAGAACTCGTAGGCTCTTATCGATATCAAACTCAAGCTTATGTTCGCGCTCACCGCTAAGGCTCGCCGCTTCTTTCTCAAGAACCTCAAGCATCGCCGGAACGTTGACCACTTCATCCAACTCATGCATTGGCGCCGCTTCAATTTTCGAAAGCGTGAGTAGTTGATTAACCAAACTGTTCATTCGATTGAGCTGCTCAGTCATTACGCCATGCGCCTTGGTCCACATTGGGCCAACGATCATGTCTGGATCTTCGGTCATTTCAAGGTAACCTTGAAGGACGGTCATCGGCGTACGCAATTCATGAGAAACGTTAGCGAAGAAGTTACGGCGCATGCCTTCTAACTGCTTAAGCTGGGTCACATCACGTACCACCATCAGGTGTTCACCCTCGGTATACGGCACAATACGCAGCTCGAGCATACGCTCCACATTCAATGGAGAAGGCATCTCTAATGGCTCAGAGAAATCTTGCTTATTAAGGTACTTAATAAAATCTGGAGTACGAATCAAATTAGAGATCGGTTGACCTGAATCATCTGGCCAACGAAAGCCCAGCAAATACTGAGCTAGCTTGTTACACCAAACGATATTGCCTTCACCGCGAAATACCACAACGGCATCGGGAAGCGATTCTGCACCGTTACGGAAACGGCGGATAAGGTTAGTCAGTTCTTTGCGTTTGCGACGCTGTCTCTGCTGCATACGATAAATACCGTTAAACAGAGATTCCCAGTTCCCAGAGCCTGAAGGTGGAGTTAGACGCTTCTCATCCCACAGCCATGCGGACAAACGCATTTGGTTGTGTAGATGCCAGCCGAGCTGCAATACCGTAGCAGCCAGCAGCAACCAAGGTAGGTAACCGAATATCCATCCGACTAAAACCCATGGTGCGTAAAAAAAAGCCAGCTCCCAAGCCAGCTTTTTCCAGGTTAACTTTTCAACCATTCAGGACTCCGTAAACTGGGCAGCGAAGCCACATTAAGCCTTTGTAGAAAAACGGTAGCCAGCGCCACGAACCGTTTGGATTAGCTTATCGTGACCTGCAGACTCAAGCGCTTTACGCAGGCGTCGAATATGTACATCAACCGTTCGGTCTTCAACGTAAACATTGGTACCCCAAACGTTGTTAAGCAGCTGCTCTCGGCTGTACACACGCTCTTGGTGAGTCATAAAGAAATGCAGCATTTTGAACTCTGTTGGTCCCATATCAACTGGACCTTCGCTTGCGGTAACACGATGAGATACTGGGTCTAGCTTAAGACCTTGTACATCAATCACATCTTCTAGTGCAGTAGGCGTTACACGGCGGATAACCGCTTTCAGGCGAGCAACGAGCTCTTTGGGTGAAAATGGCTTGGTGATGTAATCATCAGCACCCACTTCTAAACCACGCACCTTATCTTCTTCTTCTCCACGAGCCGTTAGCATCACCACTGGGATGTTGCGAGTTAACTCTTCACGCTTCATGTGCTTGATAAAGTTTATCCCGCTACCACCAGGTAGCATCCAATCTAGTAATACTAGATCTGGGAAAGGTTCACATAGCTTGTTTACCGCTGTATCGTAATCTTCAGCCTCTACTGCTTGGTAGCCTTTTTGTTCAAGCACGAAGCACAGCATCTCACGAATAGGTGCTTCATCTTCAACGACCAGAATCCTTCTCGACATAATTGAATAGCCTTTGTATTTAATCAACGCATTGCATTATCTGAGTTAATTATGACACTTTTGTGACCTTTGAAAACAAATTTTCATATAACTGTCTCAAACATTTCACTTTATAACTTTTGATACAGAGCTAGGGACAAATCGAATTAGATCTCATATCATGAAGCACTTCTAAAAAGGTATGAGAAAAATTTATGTGGTTTAAAAATTGCCTAGTCTATCGCTTCAACCGTGATATTGATTTCAACGCAGATCAGCTAGAGAAACAACTTGAAGAATTCCGCTTTACTCCTTGTGGTAGCCAAGACAAACAGAAGTTTGGTTGGGTACACGCAATGGGTAGACATGGCGATATGATGACGCACGTATCAGAAAACCGCATTCTTATCTGTGCAAAGAAAGAAGAGAAAATGCTACCCGCTTCTGTGATCAAAGAATCATTGAACGCAAAAGTAGAAACGCTTGAGGCAGAGTCTGGTACCCCTCTGAAAAAGAAAGAGAAAGACAGCCTAAAAGAAGACATCATCATTGATCTACTTCCTCGAGCATTCAGCCGCAGCAACTTCACTTACGCGCTGATCATGCCAAAAGAAGGTTTCATTGTGGTTGATGCGAGCAGCTACAAAAAAGCAGAAGATGTATTAGCATTGCTACGTAAGACAATGGGTAGCCTGCCAGTAGTGCCAGCTATCCCAGAGCAAGCGATCGAAACGACTCTTACAGAATGGGTGAAATCAGGTGATACGCCACAAGGCATCACTATGCTTGATGAAGCAGAACTAAAATCTATTCAAGAAGACGGCGGTATTGTTCGAGTTAAGAAACAAGAACTAGAAGCTGATGAGATTAAAAACCACATCGAAGCCAATAAGATGGTGACGAAACTTCTTATCAACTGGCAAGACCGTATTGAATTCATTCTTGCAGAAGATGGCAGCATCAAACGCCTAAAATTCAGTGATGAGCTCAAAGACGAAAACGACGATATTCCTCGTGAAGATCAAGCTGCGCGTTTTGATGCGGACTTCTCTCTACTTTGTGGTGAGTTCAGTGTTTTCCTTCCAAACCTATTTGAATCATTAGGCGGGTTAACTCAACCTAACGCTTAATCAGTCAAACTATAGGCTCAGGTGCTAACGGTATCTGAGCTTATTTCTCACTAAGTTCTCACTTATATCTGCCTCTAGACCCTCTTGTTAATGTCATTGCTATCTTTAGGGCTATCAACCAAACTCATTTTAGCGTAAAATTTGCGCCCCTTTGATATCACTTGGTGGTATCAACCTGACTTGAGATCAGATTAGAGAACGAAGCAATGACTACACAAAAACCATTTGTACCTGAACTATTATCACCGGCAGGAAGCCTTAAAAACATGCGTTACGCATTCGCCTATGGCGCAGATGCAGTTTACGCAGGCCAGCCACGTTACAGCCTTCGTGTTCGTAACAACGAGTTCAATCACGAAAACCTACAAATTGGTATCGATGAAGCTCATGCTCAAGGCAAAAAGTTATATGTTGTATGTAACATTCAGCCGCACAACTCTAAATTAAAAACATTCATTCGCGACCTCAAACCAGTTGTAGACATGGGCCCTGACGCGCTTATCATGTCAGATCCTGGTCTTATCATGATGGTTCGTGAAGCATTCCCTGAAATGCCAATCCATCTTTCTGTTCAAGCAAACGCAGTAAACTGGGCGACCGTTAAGTTCTGGTCAACTCAAGGCGTTGAGCGTGTGATTTTATCTCGTGAGCTATCGCTTGAAGAGATCGAAGAGATTCGCGAACACTGCCCAGAAACAGAGCTAGAGATCTTTGTTCACGGAGCTCTTTGCATGGCTTACTCAGGCCGTTGTCTGCTTTCTGGTTACATGAACAAGCGCGATCCAAACCAAGGTACTTGCACCAACGCTTGCCGCTGGGAATACAAAACAGAAGCAGCGAAAGAAGACGAAAACGGTCAGATCGTTGAAGCAAACCCTACTGGTGTTGCTATTCAAGAAGTAGAAACGCAAGACATTGAAGTTCAAGATGAGCGTCCAGACAACACACTAGGCCTTGGTAAACCAACAGACGAAGTGGTTCTGCTTTCTGAATCACACAAGCCAGAAGAGAAAATGGCAGCGTTTGAAGATGAGCATGGTACTTACATCATGAACTCAAAAGACCTTCGTGCAATCCAACACGTTGAGCGCCTAACGAAGATGGGTGTTCACTCTCTGAAGATTGAAGGTCGTACTAAGTCTTTCTACTACTGTGCACGTACTGCTCAGGTTTACCGTAAAGCTATTGACGATGCAGTGGCAGGCAAACCATTCGATGAAAGCCTAATGGGTACACTAGAGAGCCTAGCTCACCGTGGTTACACTGAAGGCTTCTTACGTCGCCATACACACGATACATACCAAAACTACGAGTACGGTTACTCTATCTCTGACACTCAACAGTTTGTTGGTGAGTTCACAGGTAAGCGCCGTGGTGACCTAGCGGAAGTAGAAGTGAAGAACAAGTTCCTAGTAGGCGACAGCTTAGAAATGATGACACCGAAAGGTAACGTTGTTTTCAAACTAGAAGTTATGGAAAACCGCAAATCTGAAGCGGTCGACGATGCGAAAGGTAACGGTCACTTTGTATTTATTCCTGTACCAGCAGATCTAGATCTAGAGTACGGCTTGCTGATGCGTAACTTGAGCGAAGGCCAAGATACACGTAACGCATCAGGCAAATAATTTTTACTTAAGCGACTTACTTGAGAAGAAAATAATGGCTCTGTTAATTACTGACAAGTGCATAAACTGCGATATGTGTGATCCTGAATGCCCAAATGGTGCAATCACTATGGGCGACAGCATCTTCGAGATCGATCCTGATTTATGTACAGAGTGTAAAGGTCACTATGAAAAGCCAACATGCCAGTCAGTGTGTCCGATTACAAAATGCATCATCACTGACCCAAACCATATTGAAACTGATGACGAGCTACTTGAGAAGTTTGTTATCATTCAAGGCTTGACCTAAAAGAAGAAAGGTTCAACTTAACCATAAGTTGAACCTTTTTTTTCATCCTGATTTTCCGATTGGATAAATATTGCAGAAGAGCTCTTTTTCAAATTGATATTCGAGCCGTTCTCGCCAGTTTATTGATTGAGCTATAGGAACAAGATAAAAGTTTTCCCTGCTGGTATCGGTCACAAATGCCATTCCATACTGCATCAATTCATAGTGAACATCATTTACGAAACTAGGGTCTAAACGTTGTCTGCCTGTTAGCTGATTGATGTCATCTCTTGAAATTGAAATACCCGAGCTTTCAGCGTTGAACCTATGTCTTAACCATTCTGAAAATTCCTTCGCACAAATCATAGTCATAGTCTTATCCTTGAATTATCTATCGACGGGTATCAGACTCTGATTTCGCATACTGCATATAAGCCGCATCTTTCACCCCAAAACACTCAATCCCTGACCAAACCTTGTCAAATTCGCCATCGCCCTTGCTGATACCGTTATTGCTTTTATTAATATCAAACGATGTTCTTAATCTCGTGTTTATAAACTCTAGACAAAAGTGTGATATTTCTCCATTTTAGAGTCGAAAAAACCAGTGGCAGTACCACTGTAAAAAGCCTCGATGAACAGGATTACTTATTCGATATCAAGGCCAAACACTGACTTGGCATCACTTTAACTTTTTTCTTTTTCTTAGTTTTCGCTACTTTTTTAGGAGGTGGAACTGGAACAGTCTTTGGAGCCCAACTTGCAAGTTCATCTCCACAACCGTCACCTTTAGGAGGGCTCGCTTGAGCTATGCAGTTTGAACTGCCTTCAGGACACTTTAAACGAACGTGGAAGTGGGAGTGGTGTCCCCACCAAGGTCTTATTTTGCCTAACCAAGCTCTATCATTAGCGTCAGAGTTTTCTTGTTCACAAAGGGTTTGCTTGATCACTGGATGAACAAAAATACGCACCACTTTTTCATCTTTCGCCGCATAACGAATAACTTGAAAATGATCATCGGTCCAATTCGATTCACGCAATTTGTAGTTGGTAAGATCCACAACGCTCACAGGTTTAGGCACAGCTAATTCGTTCTCTGACAACCTCTTACTGGTTAACCTTAGCCATATATCAATATCTAACCCTGTTTGATGACTTGAATGACCTGAAGAAAAGCGCCCTCCTCTGGGAAGAGAAATATCACCGATCAATAAATTAGTATTGAGCTTCTCGCTGGTCGTGACTCCTAACCTCTCAATAAACTTTATAGCTTCTGTATGGCCATAGTAGCGCTCTCTTTGAGGGCGAATGATCTGATACCCCAAACCATTAATAGGCAAAGCCTGCGCGCCGTCTAGACAGCCATTGGCATAGCTTCCAATTGATGAGGGTGAATTTTTAGTAGGGTGACTCTCTTTTTCCCACGAAGTTGCTGATAGAGAAAATGAACAAAAGAATACAACCAGTGCAAAAAAGAACCTCATAATAATCCCAAATTACTGACGCTTACTCATTATATTAGTCGCCATTTAGGATTAGGTGCATATCGTACTTAAGTTTTTGGTGGTAGCTAGTGAATTATACCAATTAAAGTAAAAATGTGATCTAATTAAGATTGATGAATTATTGTGAA